>JBIOKC010000306.1:0-2193 GCA_044451425.1 Thermodesulfobacteriota bacterium | reverse complement strand
GTGAGCAATAAGAAATTCCTCGAAAGCGTATACCCGGAAAGGCGCGATTTTCTGGAGAAGGTGACCAAGGGCGCGTTCATCATCCCGGCCGTAATATCTGTCATGATGCTCAACCAGAAGTTGAATCTCTCTACAGCGAACGCGCAGAGCATCGACGGGGTGATTCCTACACCTTAATCGAGCGGTTCCGATCCGGAACTTCCAGAAATCTTGAGTGAAATTCAAGTGTGACGGGATAGAGTAAATACGACAGATCGAATTTGGCAGGCGAAGTTGTGAGCCGCCATGAAGGGTGATAACCCCGGCTTCAATTTCTCAGCCTGATTATCTTAATCTGTATCACTTCTTTTCTATTGATCCCGTCTAGTTATTATTAATTTAACAGTGACTGAGTTGAACGCAATATTTCTTTCCGCAGCCATGATAGTGCGCAACGAGGAGCGTTTTCTTCGTGACTGCCTGGAATCGCTAAAAGGTGTTGCAGACGAGATCGTCGTTGTCGATACAGGTTCCACGGACAGGACGAAAGAGATCGCGGCTCGGTACGGAGCTAGGGTCTTCGATTTCCCATGGCGGGACGATTTCTCTGCCGCCCGGAACGTATCCGTAGATCAATGCATGGGGGAATGGATACTGTTCATCGACGCCGACGAAAGGCTCGGGCCCATAGATAAAGACCTCGTCAGAGCCGACCTTTCACGTCTTGGGTATAACGCTTTTACCCTAAAATATCGTCCGATCACCTGGTTTACCACATTCAGGGAATTCAGGGTGTTCAGGAGCGACCCGAGGATAAGGTTCGAAGGGATAATTCACGAGACCGTGCTCCCGTCCGTCATGAGGGCGGGAGAGGAGGACGGGCTTGCGATAGGGGATTCCGTGCTTGAGATCGATCACATCGGCTATGACGGTGAAATGGGCCACAAGCACAGAAGGAACCTGCCTCTTTTGATAAAGCACGTGGAGAACAATCCGGATATTCCCTTCCTCAGATACCGGCTTGGTTCCGTGCTCAAGGCCCTGGGAGATACGGAAGGGGCCGAGCGGGAGTGGCGGAGGACGATAGAGACGATCCGCAGTGGAAAAGATATCGTACCTAGGGACTGCCAGCCCTATTACGACCTGATCCGACTCCTCCTCGAAAAGGGAGAGGACATTTCCGGGCTGATGGACGAGGCCGTAAGGCTCTTTCCAGATAATTACCTGATAATGTGGGCAAGGGCTATGGCGCTGATGCACGGTGGTGCATACGATACTGCGGCTGAGATATTCAGCGAGCTTGCTTCTATCAATCCGGAAAATATCGAAGCGGGCAGGATTTCATATGACAATAGAATATTCGGGGCGTTTTCCTACGAACCGATGGGGACTTGCTATTTCAAGCTCGGCAAGCTCCGGGAGAGCGAACGTTGCTATTCACTCGCGCTCAAGAAAGACCCTGAAAATAGAGAATATCAAACAAAGCATAAACTCTTATCCGCGCTCCTTAAAAAACAACGGACAAATGAGGTTGAAAACTGAGTTTACTGTCCGATCGCGACTCTGAGACGCCTCCGGCAATATGTAATTGCAAGTCCTCTCACGAATGTTTATACTAGCTTGAACTGGACGTAGTTAAAGGAGGAGTATAAACGATGCAGGACAGGAAGAAGAATGATAAAGATTATCTCGATGCCCTCAACCCGGAAAGGCGCGATTTTCTAGAGAAGGTGACCAAGGGCGCGTTCATTATCCCGGCAGTAATTTCGGTCATGATGCTCAACCAGAAGTTGAATCTCTCTACAGCGAACGCGCAGAGCAGCGACGGTTAAAACTGATTTTGAGGCGGCTTTAGCTTATGCTTTTTACCTGCCTTTATTTTCCCATCGTATCCTCAGCTTGTTACATTCGTTTCAATTAGAGATAATAGTCCCATCTGGGAAAAGCTACGATGAGCCGACAAAGAAGCTACGGAGGATGCTGGCCCACAACCGAGCAGGAGTTTTTGCTGAGAGCCTGCATCTCACCCGGGCCCGAAGCCGTCGATGCCTTCCTGAAATGGAAGTCATTGGCCTATATAAACTGCTCCGACCCCGGCTCATACCGCCTGTTCCCTCTCCTGTACAGGAACCTCTTGTCACACGGCGTCGATGACCCGCTTATGAACATATTCAGCTGGGTCTATATCAAGACGCGGGAGAATAACGGCGTACT
>JBIOKC010000305.1:0-2194 GCA_044451425.1 Thermodesulfobacteriota bacterium | reverse complement strand
GGTTAGCGTTGTCAGACGCGTCATTAGCGGGCAGCGACCTCATTATAACTCCCGGGATGTACCACATCACGAGCAGCACGAAATCGAATTATGATACGAAGCCCATGGAGAGGTCCATAGACAGGTGCATAATGTCGAGCAATCTCGACCCGGAAACTGTGCTCCCCGACAAGGATGATTGTAAGATAGAGAATGTAGTGAAGTCGGGGGTGAACGCTAGATTCGATTTCTCGTGCAATGACCGGCAGACCGGCAGGAAACTCACGGGGCACGCGGAGTACTCGACCCAGGGGACGTCCTTCAACTACAAGTTCAAAATAGACAGTCCTTTCAATGACAAGCACCTGCAGCTGGACTCGCAGGGGACCGCCAAACGCACAGGAGACTGCACACTGACCGGCTGACCGGGCTGTGAAACTGGGGGCAGACCTTGTGCCTTCGCGGCCGCTATCTTGCAGGGTCGTTCTCATTACAACCCCGGCACCTGACACGGTTTTAATCAGCGCTGCTGTCTATCCGTAAACTTCACGCAGTCGAGTAGGGAGCTAAATTTCATCGCCCGGTACGCAATATCGGGTTGTATAATTGCTGCACCCGCGCTGCGGGTTGATTCCGAAAGTAGAATGTAGTAAAATCGTGTCAAGAAAGGTAGTTATAAAATCCCAGTAAAGGAGGGTTAATTATGGAGAGTAGAAAATCAGTGAGGAAGTTTGTCGTCGGCTTTATTTCAGGCGCGTTATTAATAGCTGTCTCTGCCGTCGGCGTTTATGCGAAGCCCCCTGTGAGCGTCTATCCGCAGCCGCCTCCTCCCCCCGTAGCCCCAGCTTCGCCGTGCTCGTCGCAGCAGGGGATCTCATGCTCCGAGAAGTGCGTGCCCACTATAGTCGATGTGGAAACAATGAAGGGGAGCGGAGTTTCCGTCTCAGAGGTCGTGGAAAGCCAGCAGACGAGTATGCTCGCGGGAAAGGCGCTCGATTTCACGGCGCATTGCCCGGCGGGTTCATTCGCGATAGGAGGCGGATATACACTCGTCCCGGAAGGGTCGACGATAGATTTCAAGGAGATCAGGGTTTCTTCGAGCGTTGCCGACAATATGAACTCGAACGGATGGAACGGATGGAAGGTTTCAGTATTCAGGAAGAAGGGAGCAGGCGCCCCTGACAATTGTTTGAAAGTCGAAGTGCGCGCATACTGCGTACAGGGCCAGTAATGTAAGAGCCTTTCGATATGCCGGCGAACACGCTCGTGTTTTACGTAGTGTGATATGGGAAACAGCGCTCCCCGTTCTGACGTCTGTGGCAGGGCGGGGAGTTTTTTTGTCTGGAGAGGGAGGGATAATATTAAAAAGTGAGATGCAAAAATAAATTCAGCAAACGCGGTATGAACAAGTTTTGCACTCACCATATTAACTCAATTCTAAATGGTGGTAGTTCAATGTTATACTGCTCCCCTTTTGTCAAGCTTGGATTAAGTTGGAATTAATAGTGAATCTATCGCTTATGGGCAATTCTGATAACTACATGTATACGAGATTTCATTTACAAATCTAACCTTACTATCTATGCCAATATTTGACGGCTGTAACAAGGATGAATGCGATTAGCGTGAATCAATAAGTAGCTTTAATTCAGTTCACAAAAGAAATCAAAGTTTCAATATAATTCGAAAGAGAAATATTTTATGAATGCATCTAGAAATATATTTAGAGTTTTAGCTTTAAGTTTTATTGTAGCTTTCCCATACAAAGCGTCTACTAAAGAGATACCTTTTAAAGTAACGTACGGGGAGCCGGTGGGGGAAGCTATTGAGCTGGGCTGCTCAGGTCCAGCGTTGAGGGTTGGAGGTGCTCTTCTGAAACCGTACACGGTTGCCCGGACATTTTATTCGGCAAAAGAAACTATATTTTCACCATATGGATAGTGGACCTGTGAGATAAGGTTCGATTGTGATGCCTACGCGTGTAAGAAGGAGGTCGTCACTTTCAAATTAAATAAAGCTGAACATGAAGTATTTCTGATTATAACAAAAAATAGCTTCAAAAGAATTGTACTGAACCTGTCTGAAGACAGGGATACAACATCCACCCATGCAAGTCTCGGGGACAGCAATAATAACAATGAACCTGACAGCGATACCTTTAGTATTCAGGGCACTGAGGGGATACTGTAACATTTACACTCGCGAAGAAGACCCC
>JBIOKC010000304.1:0-2204 GCA_044451425.1 Thermodesulfobacteriota bacterium | reverse complement strand
TCATTATAAAGTCAGGAGTAGCCGATGAGAGGGAATTTGCATCTTTTAATGCTGGCAGTGGTCGTTACCGTATTATTTGGAGTATTTTCCTGCAAACGCGCCGATGACAGACAGAATACAAAGACGTCTGAACAGAAACCCGCACCTTCCGAAACAACCCCGAATGAAAAGACGAGCCAGGAAGAGAAAACAGCCCCCGTGCAGACAGACATGGACCTCGATACCATTCTGACTAAATATTTCGACGCCATTGGCGGCCCCGCAAAATGGAAGGATGTATCCACACTCAAGTACACGGGCAAGATGGACTCGATGGGGAAGCTCTTTCAGATGGCGATCGTTTACAAGCGGCCGGACAAGTGCAGGATAGACTTCAGCCTCGGCCATATTTATTTCATACAGTCATACGACAGCAGGGACGCCTGGAAATTCAACCCCACGACACAGGGCAGTGCGCCCGAGTTGCTAAAGGGAAATGATGCCGAGGACCTCAAGGAGACATGCGACTTCGACGGCCCGCTCATCGACTACAAACAGAAAGGGCACAAGCTCGAACTCATGGGCATGGAAAAAGTCGACGGGCGCGAAGCGTACAAGATGAAAGTAGCGTTCAAAAGTGGCAATGTCGATTACTACTACCTCGACGCCAAAACTTACCTCCCGTTCCTCGTGAAAGGCACCTCGAAAGTTAAGGACAAAGAAGTCCCGTCCACCACGACAATCGGGCAATACATTGAGACAGGCGGTTTGATGTTACCCTACTACTTCAAATTCGATGTAAAGGACGGAAACGGCGCGGAGGAAGTAAAGGTATCAACAGTTGAAATAAACCCCAAGCTCGATGATACGATTTTTTCGTTCCCCCGCCGCGTCGAGGACTCGTATTAGCGGATCAACTTTTACTCATTAATCTCAAGCGCGGCAATCGTGTTTTTTTCTTTCCCTCTATCTGTACAGAACCCCAAGTGGCCGAACTCGTATCGGCACCAGTCCTTTCCTTCCCGAGATTCGCAGAATTTGCGTTAAGAAAATAGATTTTTGAGGTGTGAACATCTTTCAGGGCTGCAGTGGAATTGAAAGATATTAGCCGAAATATTCTGTTTCTAGCCAATTCTGTGCATTCGGATGATTTTTGCTTCTTTTCATCGAGGAAAAGAAGAAAAATATTTACTTCTACTTTTTTGTCTTTTCGGAAGCCAACACTACGTGTGTGATTTTTTCATCTTTGTATCAACACAAAGAAGATATTATTTTCTTTCTCCCACTCCCCCTTGTTCATTCGTCTTATGTCCTGAATACTGACAGCGCAAAACGGCTTTATGGACTCAGCCGAGATAATATCGTCAGGGATATTCCAACCATGACAGCATATTACAGGATACATATCCCCGCGGCACATCGCTTGCACTACAACAAATAACCAGCGTTGGATGCTTGCTAGAATATATTTAGGAGGGTTACTCTTATGAGTCTTGAATCCTTATGCCGGAGAGAGATAGCCTGCGTTGACATTAAATCTAAAGTGATAGAAGCGACGAAGCTTATGGAAGAAATGAACGTGGGAAGCGTAGTCGTCATACAGAATGACAGACCGGTCGGCATCATTACGGACAGGGATGTCGTAATCAGGGTTGTTAATAAGGGTCTCGACCCGGGGAAATGCCCGGTGGCGGAAATAATGTCTCTCGACCTCGTAACGCTCAATCAGGAAACGGGGCTTTACGATGCGTTAGAACAGATAAAGGAGATCGGCGGCGGCGTGAGGCGCTACCCGATCGTGGATGAAAACGGCGCCGTCAAGGGCATAATCACTCTAGATGACGTAGTTTATTTACTGGGTAGAGAGATGTCGGACGTCTCGGCGATAATCGAAAACGAACGCCCCCGCTTCTGATAATTCAGGGCTTTATTTCCTTTTAATCTCATCTAGCCGCGAGAAATGGGGTCTTAGAGATTCATCAATTTATCCGTCATCGCGAGCCGAAGGCTCTATAAACTTGCCTTTCCCTCTCCGACATGCACAGAATCAGCATTGAGAAATCGGGCGTTAACGCAGGGAAAAATCTTTCAGGACCGTGGGCGGGATTAAAAGATTTTTAGCGTTGACGAACGATTTTAGCTGAAATTCTGTGCACGTCGGATGATTTTTGCTTCTTTTCATCAAGGAAAAGAAGAAAATAATTATTGCATTTCTTTTTCCTTTG
>JBIOKC010000303.1:0-2211 GCA_044451425.1 Thermodesulfobacteriota bacterium | reverse complement strand
GTTGGCCTTTCCCGAAAATCTGAGAAAAGAGCATTGTGTCCTAACTGAGGGCGTCTTTGACGCCCTTTCCTTCATTAAAGTGGGCATTCACGCTTGCGGCCTACTCGGAACGAACCCAGGAGAGGATGCTAGGGAGAGACTGGCTAAGGCGAATGCCAAACTCTATTTCTGCATGGACCCGGATAAGGCCGGGGAAGCCGCAGCCTATAAACTCGCCAGAGAAGTCAGGGGCTACATACTTGAACTTGGTAGTGATAAGGATCCCGATGAAACACTCGCGGAGCTCGGACCTGAGAAGTTCAAGGCTGTAATAGATAAGGGGATCAAAGAGGCGATGTATTACCTAGACGCAGTTATCGAAAGGGAAGAGATCTCGGAAGCGCTTATGGAAATCGCAAAGCTTAAAATGGCGAGCGAGCAGGACGGGTGGTTAAAAAAACTTGCGGCCAAGTACGGCGTTACTGTCAGATCACTGCGGAAGGATATGAAATCAATGGGGACCGAAAAAGAGTCTTCCTCATTTAACGAAATCACGCTCGTGGATCCGAAACCGAGGCTACATCCGGCAATGGACATATTAGACGGCAAACTCATTTTTGGTACTTATAACGGGGTTAAGCCCTTTTATCTATGTAATCGAGAGCTTATAGTTCATTCGAACTTATTATCCAAATTCGCTATTTCGGACGAACCACAGCATCTGAGATTCTCCTCCCAGGGTATCCGTGACTATCTTGAAGGGAAAGAGGTAAACGGTCCTGATCTCTATCAGAGAATCCACGATCTACTCGTGAAACACCTCATCTTTCGCTCATCGTGGCAAGTTGTTTTATGCACTATATGGATTATAGGGACTTACCTGCATAGGTGTTTCTCCTTGTATCCCTATCTATGGGTTCAGAGTCCGACTATGCGCTGCGGTAAAACTAGACTTCTCGAAATAGTATCTGAGCTCGCCTTTAATTCTGATGGTATTCAAACAGCGCCGACCCAGGCCGTTCTTTATAGGGTTCCCACTATTACGGCGGGAACTCTGTGCTGGGATGAGGCGGAGAATCTGCACAACCATAAGGAAAAAGGAGAAAGGCTTGAAATACTTAACGCGGCATATAGGAAAAGCTCGAAAATACCTCGGTGCGATGGTGAGGATAATAAAGTCAAATTTTTCGAGGTATACCGCCCTATTATATTGGCAGGCATAAACTCGCTCCCTGGTACAGTCGCGGATAGATCCATAAAAATCGAGCTCATAAGAAAGAATAGAGACGAGAACGTTGCCAGACTTCAAACCGATCGAATGCAGGATGAACTCCAGAGCTTACGTGACGATCTTCATATTTTCGCATTGGAGAAAATGCCAGCAATTTTGACATTCTATAGCGAATTCCGGGAGGACCTGATACCCGAAGGGGTTGACGATAGACTGAGGGACGCACTCGAGATTATCTTCTCTATAGGAGCTGGGATTTATTACCCTGATGGGAAGTTCCCGTTACTTTCCTTACTGAAAGACGCTGCGCGAGACTTGAGCGGTATCAGGGAATCGGAAGAAGACGAAGTTTCGTTTATTCGGGCCATATGTATTTTGTTAGAAGAATTTCAAGGGCAGTGGGGAGACGAGGTCATCCTTACATCTAAGGAAGCGATGGAGATTTTTCAAGCAGGCGGTATTGATTGGGTTCAAGAACCAAAACACGCAAAAGGAATTCTCAAGAAACTCGGTATTCGGTCGGAGCCTCACCGGATAAATGGGAAACTTGTCCGGGGCTATAAGGTACAGTTGAGCACGATAAAAGACCTCTCTGAGAGATATGAGGGCGGCATTTCCGAAAAAAAAGCGTACAAAGCGTAACAATGCAATGATTACGATAACTTACATCAGAAAAAAAGCGTTACAATTAGAGCTCGATGTTACGCATTTTTTTGAGCTTAACTCCTTGAAATCATTGATTTGTTACGCTTGTTACGGTTTTAAAACGGGAATTAGGGGAGATAAATAAATATGAGCAGTATTTGGGATACGATTTTAGAGAAAGAACCTCACATCTTTGAAGAGCAAATTGGGCTTGAGCATATTCCACAGATAACGCTTTCTGAGTTCAGTAAAAGGGATATGGCGGTTGAAATTTATTCGGAGGTCTTACAACAAACTGTATGGCTCTGCTCCAACTCGGACATGGTTTTGCAGATCGAGGAAGACAACCCCGGGAG
>JBIOKC010000302.1:0-2222 GCA_044451425.1 Thermodesulfobacteriota bacterium | reverse complement strand
GTCTATTGCCGTAACGGTTATTACCGTCTCATCAGACGATGTGAATACAACCTTGTCTATAGTCGTATCCTTACCGAACTTATCCTTCGGGTTTGCAATTCCTACATCGAATCCCTGCCCTATGCTTATTTCTACTGCCATTAGTAAAACCTCCTTGATTCTTTTTGATCTATGATTGCCAGTTAAATATCCAAGTACGAAAGCCAGAATAGAGATAAGTGATCCATAAATTGCATATTGCAAACTATCATTTACCTCTCTTATTGGCTATCGTTCCTGCACTTATAATTCCGCCACCCGTTACCATGCCGTCAGACTTGATTTCATCAGGATCATGGATTTCCTTGATTTCCTCTATATTAAGTTCGTCCGCGATACCTTCCAATTCCTCAAGTAATTTCTGCTGATCTGCTATATGCTGCTTTAATATAGCCGCGTGTTCTTCCCGCGTCTTTTGCTTCCATATCATCTTAGCCCTAAAATCAGGATGGGATTCTATGAATTTAACAAGCAGGGTAATCGTATCCTTTCTTTTCTTCTCTATTCCTTTCTGATCAAAAGCGTCTACGTTCCCGGCGGATATTTCCGTTTGAAGCCAATTATCCACATACTGAGTGATATTGAAAATACCCATCTGGTTAAGATGGTCTATTGGCTGAAAACTAGCCCAGAGGGTTTGAGAGGTAGTAATCAGTCCGGTATCCTCGTTCTTTCGAGTCCTGCCGTTCACGACTATATACTTCATCCCTCTCTGCCTTTCGTAAATAACATCCTGTTCTTCAGGCATACAGCCTCCTTAAATATAGGAGGGCTAAGATTCAGCCCTCCTATCCAGTATTTTTAAACTGCGTTCATAGCAATTTTCAAAACCCTTAAATCTACGGTCATAGCCCCGCCAGATGCGCTCGGATAAACCTTGACCCACCTGGTTAGCTTTTCTTGCGTAACCGTTGCAAATCCGTCCGCTGTTATAGCGGTAGCGATAGCAAATCCGTTATCCGATGTCCCAGGGTTCGCCTTTGCGTTAGAACCTACGATATTCAGCGTTCCGCTTGTGGTTATATCCACATAAACGCATAGTGAAATCCATCCTTTTGCGTCTACCCAGGCAACGGCTGTATCCGTCCCCGTAGCCGCTACAAGTGGATGATACGCCGATTCCATAAGCGTCTGGCCGTTCCCGGCATTAGTGGATATACCGACTATGGTTTCCGTAGTCATGTCTATAGCTGGTGTTGTCGCCATTTCTTATTTTCCTCCTAGATTAAACTCCGGCTGCCATATTCTTTACATAACCATGCAGTTCCGGGCGGTGTATTCCTAACCCTATAACGCCGTAAAACTCATCCTTTATCTCATGCACATCCGGCTGCTGGACATTCGGCTTTACCGACATATCCATACCATTCATATATACATATTCCAGATCGGAAGGATTAATAACTATCATGTAATCCCCGTATTCCACACCTGAAAGCGTATAGTCCTGCACAAGATCAAGAACCCCTACGGGAGTCATATACTTTTGAAGCTGTAGTCCGTAAGACTTGTCTCCCGGGTTTGGCTCCATACGGGCAATCGCCCATTGATGGAAGGCTTTAAAGGACTTCTGCGAACAAAGGGCCATTAGACTCTTACCCTGTCCGGTTACATCCTCTTCCATATCCTGGAACATCGGACCGATAAAGTCCCAAAGAGCGCTTTGAGAAATCGCCCCGTTAGCGTCCAATGCATTCGCGGAAGCATATTGGTCGATCCACCATAAAAGCCCCGCTGTGGTATAGCGTGAGTCCGCTACGGCTGAATCAAGTGGAGAAGATGCTTCCACATCTGCAAGGGGCTTACCGAATTTAAAGGCATTTTCGCAGTCCCGTTTAAATTCGAATAACTGTTGCTGGCGTTGCCTCTCCTTTTCCCTCGTCCCATATTCCTCGGTATGATCCCTAATCTCCGAGAGATTGAGAGTCCTGGAAAAAAATTGGCAGTAATTGGTAACTGTCGAAGTAGCGGTAATTCTCGCAGCCGGGGCCGCACCCCTTTCAGAAAGGGCATTGCCAATTATCAGAACTTCGTCTTTATCCACGATGTTTACACCCGTGCCTGCTTCTGTGGTATCGTAGCCTCTCACTACTGTGAGCGTATTTGTAGAAATAGCGGTAACGAGTATCTGCTCTCCAGTCCTCGTTATCTTTATTGTATCCCCTATCCTATAATACGTGCCG
>JBIOKC010000301.1:0-2222 GCA_044451425.1 Thermodesulfobacteriota bacterium | reverse complement strand
CTTATAACCATCCGTAAATCATCATTTCTATGGTTATACCTGAACTCCATTTCTTTCAGGTACAAATAGAAGTGAGGCCTGCTCACTCCGTAGTACCTCTTTAGCTTCGTTTTGACGAAGCCCCAGAAGTTATCGGCGCCGGCTGAGCGGTTCTTTTCCCCGCCCCCGGGCCCCTCGTTATGGGTTATGCGCAAGTGTTTGTTTCCGTCGAAGACGATGGCGTTGAGCGAGCTGAAGCTCTCGGAGCGGAAGGCTTGTTCTGGAACGACGCGCGTCCGGATTATGGTTTTAACGGTCTGACAGGAGATGTCATCTACGATGCGAGTATGAGCCCTGCCGTTACGCATTAGAATGCCGAAAACAGGGTTAATACGGGAAGCCACGCCTGCCGTACCGTCCTGCCGCTCAGACGTCGGGCGCGGGCCGGGAGGTGCGTCGGACTCTCGGAATGGTGATTGCTTTTCACACTCGGCCGCCAAAGCGGCGCGGATGAAGTTATAAACGCGGTCAGCCGTGTGGCGGTTTATCCGGAGGATGCGGGCGGCCTTTACAGCTGGTACCTCGAGGGCGAAATAGTCTATCAGGCTTCCGATCTGTTTATTGGTGAGCTTGCTCCCTTTTATCCATCTGTATGTCATGGAAATAGCATAAACGACATCTCTATTCTAGACAAGCTCTATTAGATGTTGCTGTATAAACCAACGGATAATTTTTTACGTCCGCGCTAATTATCCTGCACAACAATTAAGCAGGCAAGCTCTATTTTTAAGCGTTTACGGTGTCAGGTCGGCTATTCATGAGAACTCGTGATCGCACCGTCCTGAGTTTAATATTTGATTAATTCACTGATGCTCTAATATGAGCAGAGGTTGTCCGGTATTGTTTAGATTCTCCAAGTCCAGGATGGTGTGAAATATGACTGCTAAAGTTTCGGTAAGGACATTTCTACCGTTGATTGCCCTCGCCGAGGGTGTTGGTGCCCTCAGGTGTAAGGAATTGAAAAAGTATACGATGGGGGGCCCAGGTGCGGGGGACCCGAGAAATCCGTTTGTCCCGAGGGGAGTCGCAGCGACCCGGGGACGGTAAGTTTGACGACCCGGAACCCGTCGGAGTGTGCATCGAACTCGAAAGCCTATGCGACAGGAAATATAAGCCTGTCTGAGAATGCAACGGGAGGTCGTACGGGAACGACTACAACAGGGATTCTCGGGCCTTACAGAAGGCGCACGACGGCCCGTGCGAGGGTTTCGTCCGGAAGGAGAAATGAAGGGGGGATTACACCCTTAGGAATTTTTGCTTTCAACGATTATTTGTCATCCACTCCCCGGAACAGGGACTGCTGGGGATCCTGGTTTGAATTCGCTTCCACGCTCCGGTGATCCCGGGCGGACGCTCGTTGCTTAAAAATAGACCCCGAATGCTTGTGTCCCTCGCCGCAGACCTCCATTTTCCGTGGAAGGAATCAAGGAGGAAAGACGTGATAAAGATTATTACTCGAAATCAATTGGGTGGGGGGGTGCCGAGGTTCTGAAGGCATACGAGCTCGCAGCTCGAAAAGCGGTCGAGATTGATCGCCGTCGCCGTCTCACACGTGATCGGGTCTTCGGAGAATGTGATGTCGTCCCCGGGCTGGAACTTCGAGCAGTCGCCGACTATACGGTAGGGCTTCTGTCCGATTATCATGTACTGGCCTTGAATGGAAGCGACCTTGTATTCATACTGATTTTGCGCGAATGCGGGTACGGAAATCGCTGTCAGGAATAGTAACGCCGTTAATATCCTCACTCTTGATCCTCCTTTAATGTGCCGTCGGTCTGCGGCAGGACGTAAATATTATAATGCCGGAATTACGCATACTCAATTCCAAGTGCAAAACACACGGGTCACGAAGAGGAATCATCCCTTATGCGACTTATTAGGGCGTCTAACTGTGCGATGTCCTTCTTCGGGAGCTTGGACAGGAAGTGCTCCTTCACCGCTCTGGCATAAACGGGCCACATCCTGCGCCTGAGCTTCCTACCTCCGGATGTTATTCTTGCAAATACGCCGCGGCCGTCCGCCGGGCACGGGACGCGCTCAGCGAGCCCTTCTTCCTCGAGTCTCTGGACGAGCCTCGTCACGTTGTATTTATCGAGCAGCACGCGCTTCCCAAGCTCGTTTAACCTGAGCTTTCCTCCGGGCGCCCTATGGAGCTCCCACAGTACGTCGTACCAGGAGAGGGG
>JBIOKC010000300.1:0-2225 GCA_044451425.1 Thermodesulfobacteriota bacterium | reverse complement strand
TTCATACTGATTGAGACCACGATAGAGGACATGAAGATGAAGGTGAAGAGGTTTACGCAAATAATCTATCCCAAGGACGCGGCGCTCATTATTCTGAAGACGGGTATCGGGCCGGGAATGAGGGTGATAGAATGCGGGGCGGGCTCCGGTTCACTTACTATAGCGCTCGCAAACGCAGTCGCCCCTTCCGGTATGGTTTACACTTACGACAGGAGCGAGAAGTTCATGGAGAACGCGAGAAAGAACGTACAATACGCCGGGTTCGCTCCATTCGTGGAGTTCAAATTGAGAGAGGCGAGCGACGGGTTCGACGAGGTGGATGTGGACGTGGTCGTCCTAGACCTGCCTTCGCCCTGGGACGGTATCGCGTCTGCCTCATGCGCACTCAGAGGGAGCGGACGCATAGCGAGCCTGTCGCCCACGTATAACCAGGTGGAAAGGTGCGTGGAGGTACTCGGGGAAGAGGGGTTCGTATTGATAGAGACAGTCGAGGTCTTGGTCAGGAACATACGCGTGAGCACCGGCAAGACGAGGCCCATGGACAGGATGGTCAGTCATACTGGGTTCCTCACTTTCGGCAGGAAGGCGTTAAAGAAGAGTGACCGGGGTTTTTGAATTATTAAATCCGAGAAAATCTCATTATTCATATTGCAGTTCTGAAGGAGATCTGACGGTTGAAGCCGGGAAAAGACCCATTCATCCTGATAGTATTCGTTGCGCTCGCGCTGGGTTTTTATCTCTACAATACGTACAGCGGGGGCAAAGGGGAAGACGGGTACTTCTCGGTCTCTGAAGTCATCGACGGCGATACCGTCATAGTCGGCGACGGGAGATCGTCCCACGTCAGGTACATAGGCATAAATGCGCCCGAGGTGGCCCGGCAGGATTCGCCGGGTGACCCTTTCGGCGATGAAGCCGCTGAATTTAACAGAAAGCTCGTCGAGGGCAAGAGGGTGAGGCTCGAATACAATAAAGAGAGGTACGACTTATACGGGAGGACACTCGCCTATGTTTTCGTCGACGGAGTTTCGGTGAACGAAGAATTACTGAGAAAGGGGCTGGCGCTCCCGCTCTTCATTGAGCCCAATGGCAAATTCAAGGCCGCTTATTACGAAGCCGTGGAGGAGGCGAAAAGGGAGAAGAGGGGGATTTGGGGCGGGCTCGACAACATCAAGCCCCAGGCCGGAAACCGTGAGTTCGTGATAGGCGCGGAAACGGCGCCTCCTTATGAAGGGAAGCGCATGATAGTGAGAGGGAAGATAACGGACGTGAGGAAATCGGAAAAGGCCCTCGTGCTCTCGATGGACGGGAAATTCTATGTTGTTATATTTCCTGACGATCTCGGGAATTTCGCATTTTTCGGCATTGACCCTGCTGCATATTACAGGGGGCGGTTAGTCGAGGTGACGGGGAGGATAAAGATGTATAAAGGCACTCCTGAAATCATCTTAAGCCACCCGATGCTCATAAGGAGGGACGGATGAAGCCCGAAGAGATGCTCTCCGAAGGGGCTTCCCGCCTGAGTATCGAGCTTTCGGATGAATATGTAGCTCTCTTCATTCGCTATCTCGACGAGCTCAAGGTATGGAACAGGAAAATAAACCTTACCGGCCTTACAACAGACAGGGACATCATTATAAACCATTTCCTCGATTCGCTATCCGCATATCATTTCGTGCGCGAAGGAACGCGTCTCCTCGATATCGGCTCAGGCGCAGGGTTCCCTGGGATACCGTTAAAAAAAGTATCGCCCTCTCTTGAGGTTACGCTCCTTGACTCGTCCCATAAGAAAGTAATGTTCATGCGTGAGCTGGTGAGATCGCTCGGCCTCGAGCGTATAAGCGCGGTATGGGGCAGGGCTGAGGACGAGGGGAACGGTATTGAGAGAGGCAGCTTCGACCGGGTAATCACTCGGGCTGTCGGACAGATACCCGATATACTCGGGCTGAGCGCCCCTTACCTGGCAGCAAAAGGGAGGATCATACTCATGCGCGGAAAGAGGGGAGGGGAGGAGTGGAAGCACTCGGAGGCTCTGATCAAGGGCAGATTCAAGCTGGTCGAGAAGAGAAAGTTCACGCTCCCTTTCGGAGGGCAGTCGAGGGCGATATTCGCTGTCGAGGCTGTGTGATATACCCGAACGAATAACCGGTCGAAACACCATTCTCGACATTAAAATTTATTTGGAATGCCATCGGTCAATGCGGACCGGGAATTAATATATATAC
>JBIOKC010000299.1:0-2256 GCA_044451425.1 Thermodesulfobacteriota bacterium | reverse complement strand
GCCCGAATATATAAAGAAAGCGTCGGTCATACCTTATCCTGTCGGAATTACCTGGAAAGTCATAAACTCGGGTGAGATTCTTAACGTAGAGGACATAGACAAGGTGAAGGAAATAGGGCCCGCGGGAAAGAAGGCGGGATACCACGGGATACTCGGAGTGCCTATTCTGTTCGAAGGCAAGACGATAGGTGTCATCTGGTTCGCGAGGTACGAGGAGGAGAAATTCACGAAGAGTGAGATCGAGCTGCTCACTACAATAGGGAACCAGGTCGCCATAGCCATAGCCAGGGCCAAGCATACCCTCGAGATAGAGAAGAGGAACGAGAACCTTTCAATACTGAGCGCGATCGCGGAGAAGATACACGGCTCAGCCGACCTGAACCTAATATTCGAGAGACTGCTCGATATGATCGGCGGGATGAAGATGATAGACATTATGTGCATATATCTCGTCGAGAGTGAGGGGGATTTGGAAGAAGCAGTCCTGCGCGTCCAGAGGGGGCTCTCCGATGAATGCATCGAAAAGGCCGGGAGAATACCATATCCCATGGGCATTACCTGGAAGGTAGTAAACTCGGGGGAGGTATTTCATTACAACGGGCTTTCGCCGGAGCCGTGTCCGGTAAACCCTGTGGGCACTGCGTTCGGCTCTAGGATAGTACTCTCTATACCGCTTAAACACCGCGGACAAACGATAGGCGTCATTCACTTCACGAGGAGGGAAAGCGGGGCGTTCGAAAAGTACGAGCTCGACGTACTATACTCTCTGGGCAGTCAGATAGGGACCGCAGTCTCCAAAGCGAAGATGTTCGAAGAAGCCGGAGAGAGGGCGAAGGAGCTCGAAAGGCTGTACCGGGACCTGAGAACTACCCAGGACCAGCTCATACAGACCGAGAAGCTTGCTTCCCTGGGGCAGCTGGTATCGAGCATAGCGCACGAAATCAACAATCCGCTCACGCCCATACTCGGATATTCGCAGATGCTTCTCGCAGCGCCCGAAACGGAGGAGGCGAAGAGGCAGAGGTACATCGAGATAATACACAATTCGGCGGACAAGGTAAGGAAGATCGTCGAGAACCTCCTGTCTTTCGCAAGGAAGGATAAGCCGAGGAGGGAGTACGTCGACATGAACGAGATACTCAGGAGCGCAGTCGAGTTGGTAGAGTACCAGCTTGGGCTTGAAAACGTAGTTGTCACTATGCACCTCGACAGCAGGCTTCCGAAGACGATGGCCGACGCTATACAGTTACATCAGGTATTTACGAATCTCATTGTGAATGCTTACCATGCCATAGTAGGTACTTCGGCGGGCGGCGGAACCATCGGTATTACCACGGGGACTGTCGATCGCGGTCAAATCGAGATCGTAGTCTCCGATACAGGCGCGGGTATCCCGGAGGATATAAGACGAAAGATTTTCGACCCCTTCTTTACGACAAAGCCCACGGGCCTGGGGACGGGTCTCGGGCTCTCGGTGTCGTACGGGATAATGAAGGAGCACGACGGGGATATCACAATCGACAGCGAGCCGGGCCGGGGGGCGTCTTTCACAGTCAGGCTTCCGGTCAGGGACTACAGGGACTACCTTCTTCTCGACGAGGATGAAGCCGAGAACGGGAGATCCGAGAGCGACGCTGCGCTCAGGAAAGACAGGATGGTACTGATCGTCGACGACGATGATCTGGTTTCGGCGCTCATCAGCGGGATACTCGAGAGTGACGGCTACGATGTTGAGATCGCGAACAACGGCGAGAAGGCGCTCTCGAAAATAGGGAGCAGGACGTATTCGTTCATAGTCTGCGACATCAAGATGCCTCAGATGAACGGTAAGGAGTTCTACTGCCGCGTAAGCGAGATGAACGAAAAGCTCGCGGGAAGGATGATCTTTATGACCGGGGACTCCAGCGCCGAGACCCTTGAATTCATAGAGAGCACCGGTAACAGGTTCCTGCCAAAACCATTCAAGATAGACGAGTTCAAAGAGGCTATCGGGGGTTTCGATTAAGCTCTCCCGGGAACATTTTAAATACTCATCATCATGTCCGTTTGGAAGTATAATTTATCCATACATGTGTTCTAAACGTAAGAATCCGACAATACACACTGTGCTAGCAGCGGCCGTTTTCGTTATATCCATGCTTCTGTGTCTCCTGATCCCGGCGGCTTTTGCCGGGGATTTCAGTTATGAGACCGTTTACGCCGGGCTTCTCGACAAGGCGCCCCCTATAAAGAGCGCGCTGATACGGAGCGTGGCCG
>JBIOKC010000298.1:0-2259 GCA_044451425.1 Thermodesulfobacteriota bacterium | reverse complement strand
TTCCGAAAGCGCTGTACCGGCTGTTGCTTATATTTAAGAAAACTTACGCCCATGATAGTGATTATGGGGCTTTTGCAGCCTCGACTACCTTTGCGGCAGCTTCTCTCATATCGTTGCCCGTGATAATATTAAGCCCTGATTTCGATAGCATGTTTCTGCCGAGCTCGACATTCGTCCCTTCGAGCCTCACTACAAGCGGGACGGTGATGCCCACTTCTTTAGCCGCAGCGATTATGCCTTCTGCGATCGTATCGCATTTCATAATGCCGCCGAATATATTGACGAATATTGCCTTTACATTGGAGTCGCTGAGAATCATCTTGAAAGCCTGGGTTACCTGTTCCGTGTTCGCGCCTCCCCCTACGTCGAGGAAGTTGGCCGGCTCCCCGCCGTGATGCTTGATTATATCCATTGTGGACATTGCGAGACCCGCTCCGTTCACGAGACAGCCTATGTTTCCGTCGAGCTTCACGTAGCTTGTCCCCCATTTCTTAGCTTCAAGCTCTGTGGGATCTTCCTCGGAAGGGTCGTGGAGCTTTTCTATATCGGGGTGTCTGAAGAGCGCGTTGTCGTCGAAGTTCATCTTCGCGTCGAGTGCAAGCACATCCCCGTTTTTAGTCAGGATCATGGGGTTTATCTCGGCAAGCGAGCAGTCCTTTTCAGTGAACAGCTGGTAGAGACCCGAAATAAATTTCACTGCCTTGCCTATGGTTTTTCCCTCTAGTCCTAGGAAATAGGCTATTTTTCTGCTTTGGTACGGCAGTAATCCGACTGTCGGGTCGACATACTCCTTCATGATTTTCCCCGGGTGCTTCCTGGCGACTTCTTCGATTTCCACACCGCCTTCCCGGCTCGCCATGACGACTATCTGTTCCTTAGACCGGTCTATGACCATGCCCAGGTAAAGCTCCTTCTCTATCTGCGAGGCTTCTTCTACGAGGACCTTCTGCACGAGCTTACCCTCAGGGCCGGTCTGGTGAGTAACAAGGATCATACCGAGTATTTCGGAAGCTATCTGTCTCGCTTCATCAAAAGAGTTAGCAAGCCTTACTCCCCCGCCCTTTCCCCTTCCCCCGGCGTGAATCTGCGCCTTTATGACTGACTTTTCCACGTTCAGGTCCTTTGCTATCTGGTATGCCTCGTCGTGGTTAAATGCCACCTTTCCAGTGGGTACTGCTACCCCGTAATGGGAAAGAAGCTCCTTCGCCTGGTATTCATGAATATTCACTTTGAATCCTCCTGTGAAAGGCAGCGTTACTGTTTCGGATTGCCCCTGAATTTGTCGAGCAGCCATTGCAGCGGATCGAAATAGGTATCGGCTATCCTTTCCTTAAGGGGAATTATTGCATTATCAGTTATATGTATATTTTCCGGGCACACTTCTGTACAGCATTTTGTAATATTGCAGTATCCGATCCCCGCCTGAGTCCGCAGCATCTCCTTGCGGTTTTCGGTGTCGAGGGGATGCATTTCGAGCTCGGCCATCTTGATGAACATGCGGGGTCCGAAGAATTCGTTTTTCTTATCGTGGTTTCTCAGAATGTGGCAGACGTTCTGGCAGAGGAAGCACTCGATGCATTTCCGGAATTCCTGACTCCTTTCGACGTCATCCTGGTACATTATCCATTTCGTATCTTTAGCCGGAGAGAACGGCGGTATCTCTTTTCTTACTTTATAATTCCAGGATACATCGGTCACGAGGTCCTTTATTATGGGAAACGTCTTTACCGGATAAACGGTCACGGGCTGATCGAGGGGAAGCGAATCTAGCCTCGTCTTGCATGTTAGCCTGGGCATACCGTTTACCTCGGCGCTGCAGGAGCCGCATTTGGCCGCCTTGCAGTTCCATCTCACGGCCAGGTCGCCGTCGTAATTGGCTTGGATGAAGTGAATGGCGTCAAGAACTACCATACCTTCCTCAAGCGGTACTTCGTATTCCTTCTCACTGCCCCCGTTAGAGTCGCCCCGGTACACCCGCATTTTAACGACAGCCATTTATTTGTGACCTCCCTCAACGATCTTCTTCAGCTCCTCGGGCATTTGAGGAAGCGGGGATGTTCCAATTTTCATTGTCCCGTTATGTTTGGAAATTACAGAGTTCACATTTCCCCATTTTTCATTGTCGTATTTGGGGAAATCCACCCTGCTGTGGGCGCCCCTGCTCTCTTCCCTTTGGAGAGCGCATTTCGCTATGGCTTCGGAAACAATAAGCATGGACTTCAGGTCTTTGCAGAGGTGCCAGCCGGGATTGTACATTCG
>JBIOKC010000297.1:0-2272 GCA_044451425.1 Thermodesulfobacteriota bacterium | reverse complement strand
GTCCCCCGGGTCTTTAATTCTTACACGCTTCAGCATCTGCCTTACGATGGCCTCTATGTGCTTATCGTTTATCTTGACTCCCTGAAGCCTGTAGACTTCCTGGATCTCGTCTACAAGATACCTTGTAAGCGCCCGCTCTCCGCGAATCCTGAGTATGTCGTGTGGATTCACGGACCCGTCTACAAGCTGGTCTCCCGAAGCCACCTGCTCACCTTCCCTTACGAGAACGTGTTTTCCCCTTGGCACCAAGTATTCCTTCAGCTCTCCTACCTCCGGGGTTACAACGAGCCTTCTTTTACCCTTCAGGTCTTTCCCGTAGGTCACGAAACCGTCAATCTCAGTAACGACAGCGGGGTCTTTGGGCATTCTGGCCTCGAATAGCTCGGCAACCCTCGGAAGTCCCCCAGTGATGTCTTTCGTTTTAGCGGTAGCTCTTGCTATCTTGGCCACAACGTCACCGGCACTTACAACATCGCCTTCGTTCGCTTCGATAATCGCCCCGATCGGAAGAGAGTATTGTATGCTCTTTCCGTCATCGGTCGTGATAACGAGACCGGGGTGAACTTCAAAGTTTTTGGATTCCATAACAACTTTTTTATAAATACCCGTAACTTCGTCAACCTGTTCTTTAAGCGTTATACCCTGCTCCAGGTCGACAAAGCTTACCTTGCCCGCGAATTCCGAAATAAACGGCGTCGTGTACGGATCCCATTCCGCAAGGAGCTGTCCTTCCTTAACTCTGTTGCCTTCGTTGATCTTGATTCTTGCTCCGAGCGCGAGCGGATAACGCTCCCTCTCATACCCTTTATCATCAACTATTATCAATGTTCCGGTGCGGTTGATTACTACGAGGCTTCCGTCCTTTGCCGTGACGGTCCTTACCGTGTTGAATTTAATCGTACCTTCGTGTGTGGATTCGAGCGTACTTTCCGCAGCCCTCTGGCTCGCGGCACCACCTATGTGGAACGTTCTCATCGTGAGCTGCGTTCCGGGCTCCCCTATTGACTGGGCCGCGATGATACCGACCGCTTCCCCGATGTTGACGAGTTTTCCGGTAGCCAGGTTCCTGCCGTAGCACAATACGCAAACACCTATACGCGTCTCGCAGGTCAATACAGACCTTATCCTTACTTCCGTTATGCTTCCGGCCTCGTCTATCATGGCCGCAGCCTGCTCGTCTATCTCCTCATTCGCCCTTACGATCACGTCGCCGCTTACCGGGTCCAGTATGTCTTCGGCTACAACCCTCCCTAGCACTCTTTCTCCGACTCTCTCTATGACCTCGCCGCCTTCTACGAGGTCGCTCACTGTAATCCCTTGCACCGTCCCGCAGTCGAATTCCTTTATCATTACGTCCTGCGCGACATCTATGAGCCTCCTCGTCAGGTATCCCGCATTAGCCGTTTTCAAGGCCGTATCGGCGAGACCCTTCCTCGCTCCGTGCGTCGAAATGAAGTATTGGAGAACCGTAAGACCCTCGCGGAAGTTAGACGTAATCGGGGTCTCAATGATTTCACCCGACGGCTTGGCCATGAGTCCCCTCATTCCGGCGAGCTGACGCACCTGAGTCTGGCTGCCCCTCGCCCCCGAGTCTATCATCATGTAAATGGGATTAGAGCTCGTACCTCTCTTCTTGTTCCCATCCCGGTCTATGAGCTCTTCGTAAGAGATATCTCTCATCATTTCCTGAGCTACTTCGTCACTGGTACGAGCCCAGATATCGATCACTTTGTTGTACCTTTCTCCGTCCGTGATAAGACCCTGAGAATACTGGTTCTGGACTTTTACGACTTCGTCCTGAGCCTTATCGAGGAGCTCTTTCTTCTTGAGCGGAATGCTCATATCATCTATCGAAATGGAAATACCGGCCTTGGTTGAATACTTGAAACCGAGGGTCCTCATCCTGTCGGCGAGTATCACTGTATTCTTGCCGCCTGCCATCCTGAAACAGGTATCGACGAGCTCTTCTATCGCCCTCTTGGTCATTACCCTGTTCACAAGCTCAAACGGGATGTCTTTCGGCATTATGTCGTAGAGGAGCACCCTCCCGGCCGTCGTCTCGTTCAACTTGCCGCTTATGCGGACGCGTATTTTCGCATGTAGGCCTATTTCTCCCAAATCGTACGCCATCTGCACTTCGTCGATGCTCGCGAAGAGCTTGCCGTCCCCTTTATCGTATGCCATGTCTCTCGTCATATAGTAGATGCCGAGGACTATGTCCTGAGTGGGAAGAATGATAGGTTTCCCGTGAGCGGGCGACAAAATGTTGTTC
>JBIOKC010000296.1:0-2274 GCA_044451425.1 Thermodesulfobacteriota bacterium | reverse complement strand
GATTATGGATAACCTCTGCATCCGCTCTGTGGAAGAGGCCGTTCACGCGGGATACCCGGTAGAAGCAGGTTCGATTCTGCTTGTCGAGGTTGACGGGCCTGTCGCGGAAGTCGAGGCGCACATTCCCATTGTGGAGGAAGTGCTCATGGAAAACAATGCGATTGAAATAAGGATCGCAAGGGACGCCAAGGAAAGGGACCTGTTCTGGAAGGGGAGGAAAAACGCGTTTCCCGCGATGGGAAGGGTTAGCTCGGACTACTACGTCCAGGACGGCGTTATCCCGAGGAGCAAGCTCGCGGAGGTGCTCGGAAAGATAGGAGCGCTGAGCAGGAGTTACGGCCTCAGGGTAGCGAACGTATTTCACGCCGGAGACGGCAATCTCCACCCGCTCGTGCTTTACGATTCGAATCGCGAAGGAGAGCACGACAAGGCGCACGAGCTTGCGGGAGAGATACTCATGGTATGCGTGGATTCCGGGGGGAGCATTACGGGGGAGCACGGGGTCGGACACGATAAGAAGAAGTTCATGTCCGCGATGTTCGGCGATAACGATCTTGATACTATGAACATCGTGAGGTGCGCTTTCGACCTGAAGGGGCTCTGCAACCCGGGTAAGGTATTCCCTACTCCGAGAACCTGTGTCGAACAGGGGATGAAGCCCTATAAAGAACACCCGCTGCAAAAGGCCGGTCTTGGCGATATGTACTAGCCCTATCGGAATTAATAAATTCGATTCGGACGACTATCTTTGGATGAAAATCGAGAAACCATGCCAAAAATTCCTCACTTTAATGAATATGTAAGAATCGTGGGCGAAGGCAACGCCGTTACCGACCCACGGGAGCTAGAGCCGTTTGCAGTTGCGGGTGCTGCGCCGCAAATCGCGCTGTTCCCAGAAACTATCGACCAAATATCTGAAGTAATGAGGCTCGTGTCAAGAGAGTCTCTCACGGTAATTCCTATGGGTATGGGAACCAAGAGCGGCGTCGGCAAGAGTCTTCGTCGGGCGGATATAGTGCTTTCGACGAGGAAACTCAACCGGGTTATCGAACATGAATCGTCTGACCTCGTGGCGACGACGGAAAGCGGGATAACGCTCGCCGAGTTTCAGACACAGCTTGGAAGAAAGAACCAGTTCCTCCCGGTCGATCCCCCGCACGCCGGGAAGGGCGCTACAGTTGGCGGAATAATCGCGACAAACGACAGTGGCCCGATCAGATTGAGGTACGGAACAACGAGGGAGCTCCTCATAGGGTTGAAGGTAGTGCGGGCAGACGGCGCTATTTTCAAAGGCGGCTCCAAGGTCGTTAAGAATGTAGCCGGGTACGACCTGCCGAAGCTATTTGTGGGATCATTGGGCACGCTTGGAATAATCGCGGAGGCGACATTCAGGCTCTACCCCGTTCCCGAGTCGTCTAAGACTTATTTGGCGGCTTTTGAATCGCTCGACAAGGCTCATGATGTTGTCAGGTCTCTCATCGATTCGAACCTCGTCATGACTGCGCTTGAGCACATTACTCCCGGGCTTGCAGCCGGTATTGCCGAAAGGGTAGGGATTGGTGTCAAGGGAAACCGTTACACGCTTGCCGTGAGAATCATGAACGTCTCGAGGGCCGTCGAGGATCAGATATCGACCGTTGCTGCTTTTTCGTTCGGGAAGGGCGGAGAAGGTTTGATCTTGGAAGGCGAGAAAGAGAGCGCCCTCTGGGATGAGGTAACGGAATTCCCCTGGAGGTCGTCCGCGTCACCGTCAGCCATTCTAAAAGCGGGTGTGCTCATTGCCGATGTCCCGCGCGTTTTTCTTATGCTGGAAATATTGTCGGAGAAATATCGAATTCACGCGCACGCCTCTGCCAGAGCCGCTAACGGTGTCATCTCGATTTTGGTTACGGGAGACATGGATTCCATTATACTAGCGATAAAGGAGCTAAGAGGGCACACGAAATCGTGGGGCGGGAGCCTTGTAATAAGGGAAGCGCCGCTTGAGATAAAAGCCAAAATAGATGTCTGGGGTGAAATTGGCACATCGCTCGGTCTCATGAAAAAGATAAAATCCGGTTTCGATCCCGGAGATATACTGAATCCCGGAAGACTTCTCTGAAACATCAACCCGTATAAAATAACTTGCGGCAGCAGGAAGATTTTGATACCCTAATTGCGCCTGTTCCAACTTTTCTATTGATAGCCGAAATAAAATGATTCGGAGAGACGATAATGACGGGTGGATACTTCTAATCCAGTACGACCATGGGGTTCTCGCCGGAAGGATAATGG
>JBIOKC010000295.1:0-2286 GCA_044451425.1 Thermodesulfobacteriota bacterium | reverse complement strand
CGAAGGGGCTCGGGCCTACGATCGGGGAGATAAAGGAATCGGCGGGCGATTGCTTCAAACCGATAGAGAAGATCGTATTTAGCTGCGCAAGGTCTCCCGAGTTCATGGATGTGCTAAAGAACCTGGAGAGAAGCTCGGTGCTGCTCTGCGGCGTGGAGACGCATGTATGCGTGCTCCAGACCGCTATAGACCTCATCAACGACGGATACCACGTCTATATTCCCGCCGATGCCGTCGTATCGAGAAAGGAGCTCGACTGGTCAAAGGGGATAGACCTCATGGAGAAGGCTGGGGCCACGGTTGGCACTACGGAGACATTCCTGTTCCAGCTCCTCGAGCGCGCCGGGACGGACCAGTTCAAGCAGGTATCTAAGCTCGTGAGGTAGGCGATTGATTAATGAAACAAGAGTGAGGAGACGATGGACTGTGAGGGGAGGGTATATCATTGTCCCCCTATGTAATCTCATATGATTCTCTGTCCGTAAAATTCGTATCCGGAAATTTGCTTCCTGTTGATATTCGACCTTAGAAGTTTCTCTGCATCCGTACTTTTCCTACAAGAGGGAATTAAGACTAAAACGAACGGTAGATATACTCGCGTCCCCGAGGAACCAGAGGCCGTTGAAGAAGTGTGACTCTGTTACTGTGCTTCGGGAAGTGTGTGCGTCCCCGAGGGGATTCGAACCCCTGTTACCGGCGTGAAAGGCCGATGTCCTGGGCCAAGCTAGACGACGGGGACAAATAGGGCTTGAGCCGTACAGGATTCGAACCTGTGACCCACTGCTTAAAAGGCAGTTGCTCTACCTAGCTGAGCTAACGGCTCGATTTTTGAAGCGATAAACTATATCACGACATTATACATTGTCAAAGTTAGAGTGTATTATATCATCCCTCGATTCTTAGAGATTTATATATCAAATCTAAGCATTTTGAACCGTTTATCAAGAATCTGAAATGATATCCGGATACTCAAAGCCCGAGTTCAAGAATTTCACTCTAGCAACGGCGTCTAATTTCTTTTTCTACTGCAACTTTTCGTCATTTTTCCTACTGCCCCTTTACATTAAGAGTCTCGGAGGTGACGACGCCCATATAGGGTACATAATGGGAACATTCGGAATAACATCCCTGGGTACGATCCCGTTCGTCACCTTCTTCCTGGACAAATACGGGAGGAGGCGATTCATGATTCTCGGATACGCGCTCATGTTCCTGGCATCTCTCTCCTATACGTTCGTAAGCGGGCTTTCCCCCCTCATATACGCGCTCCGTCTCGTACAGGGCGTATCGTTCGCGTTCTCGTTCACGGCCGCGGGAACGTTCGTCGCTGATTATGTCCCTTCCGTGAGAAGGGCACACGGCCTCGGCATTTTCAGCGCATTCACCATAGCCGCATACGCTGTCGGGCCTTCGCTGGGAGAGTACATCATAGAGCTTTCCGGCTATCACAATTTTTTTCTCTACTCGTCCTTTTTCAGCCTCGTATCGTTCGTGCTCGCCTTATTCATGAGAGACGGAAATTTCACACCGTCGAGAGATCCTTACGGCTTCAGTTTCTTCCGGCTAATTTCGTCCCGGAAATATACTCTGGTGCTCGTTTCGAACCTCGTGCTGGCCGGAGGGCTGGGCGCGGTGCTTAATTTCATCGCGACGTTTTTCCGTTCGAAGGGCCTTCAGGCTTATTATTTCTTCCTCACCTATACTATTACGGTGACGGCGATAAGGATATTCGGCGGCAGTATCTCCGACAAATGGGGCAGGAAAGCGGTCGCCTCGCCCGCGCTCTTTATAGTCTCGATTTCGCTCGCCTGCATGTACTTCGCGGATTCAGCCCTTTCCGCCGTCATTATTTCCTTCATCTTCAGCTTCGGCTACGGCTCGCTCTACCCCACTCTGAGCGCGCTCGTTATCGACAAGGCTAGCGAGGACGAGAGGGGAAAGGCGATGGGGGCGTTCAACGCGACCTACAGCCTGGGCATAAATTTCCTCGCGTTTCCGTTCGGTATAATAGCGAGGGACTACGGATACGAGGGTATGTACCTCGCTGCGGGAATCCTCGTATTCGCCGGGTTCCTCCTGTACACGTTCTTCGAGCGCGACCGGGTTTCTTGAAAATACCGGCTTTTTAAATTAGTCTAGCGTGGCATGAAAATAAAGCGCGGCGACTATGTACTCCTGCTTTCCCCTGACGAAAAAACCTACCTCATGACCGTCGACGAAGGCAAGCGCATGGGCACGCATCTGGGTGAAATATTGCTCGAAAGCGCGATAGGGATGGAGTACGGG
>JBIOKC010000294.1:0-2305 GCA_044451425.1 Thermodesulfobacteriota bacterium | reverse complement strand
CTCTTGAATCTCGACGGGTTTAAGCAGAGAATGGAGTGGTTCATAAAGAACAGGCCCGACCTCGGCGAGAATGTAGCGTCGTTGGAGGAAAAGGGTGTGGGCGAGAGGATACTCCTCTCCATAGTGGATCAAGAAAAGCTGAGGATGATACTGAAGAAGATGCTCGACGAGAATGAATTCCTGGGCGAGTACGGCATTCGCGCGCTCTCGAAATATCACAGGGACAACCCTTATGAGTTCCGCATCGCCGAGAATGACTATACAATCACCTACGAGCCGGCGGAATCGTCCAGCGGGCTTTTCGGAGGGAATTCCAACTGGAGGGGGCCGATATGGTTTCCCGTCAATCTTCTCATTATCGAAGCGCTCCAGAAATTCCACTATTACCTTGGAGACAGCTACAGGGTTGAGTGTCCGACCGGCTCCGGGAAATATATGAACCTTTGGGAGATAGCCACCGAGATTTCACACAGGCTAGTCAGGATTTTCAAGAAGGACGAATCAGGAAAGAGGCCCGTTTACGGGGGTATGGAGAAGTTCCAGACCGATCCCTACTGGAACTGTTACATTAATTTCTACGAGTACTTTAACGGGGACAACGGCGCGGGTTTAGGAGCTAGCCACCAGACCGGCTGGACAGGGCTTGTGGCCAAGCTCATACGCCAGTCAGGAGAATACGGCTCGATAGACGAGATATGAGCTGAGACTGCACCACCATAGAGCATCCCGGTTTCATACACCTGACAGTGCCGGCCGGAAATTGCAATTCGGTCCCCGCGTTACATAAAGATTTTGTCGCTCCGCCATAATACGATAATCTTATTCCATGCGAAGATAAATCGAACCTATCCAGGGCAAGGGAGCAACGGCAATGGCAAAGCTATCGGGTAAACAGCTTGAAAATATCCACAGGTACTGGCTTGCAGCCAACTATCTCTCGGTAGGCCAGATATACCTCAAAGAAAATCCCCTACTTCGCGAGCCCCTCACCTGGAACCAAATAAAACCCCGCCTTCTCGGACACTTCGGTACGGTGCCGGGCCTAAACCTGATATACGTCCATCTCAATAGAATTATCAAACAGAAAAACCTCAATGTCCTATACATCGCGGGACCCGGACACGGCGGCCCTGCCCTCGTGGCGAACACTTATCTCGAAGGCACTTACACCGAAATATACCCCGACGTTACACAGGACGAGCGGGGAATGCTCAAGCTCTTTACACAGTTCTCGTGGCCAGGAGGGGTACCGAGCCATGCGGGACCCCAGACACCCGGCTCCATAAACGAGGGGGGAGAGCTTAGATATTCGCTGGCACACGCCTACGGCGCGGCATTGGATAATCCCGATTTGCTTGTGGCTTGTGTCGTAGGAGACGGCGAGGCGGAGACCGGAGCCCTCTCTGCGAGTTGGCAGTCGAATAAATTTTTAAAACCGGCAAGGGACGGCGCGGTGCTTCCTATCCTCCACCTGAACGGCTACAAGATAGCCGGGCCCACAGTGCTCGGGAGAACCGATGACAAGGAGCTAAATTCCCTCTTCAGAGGCCTCGGCTACTCCGTCTATTTCGTCGAAGGAGACGACCCCGTAAAGTTCACAAGATTATGGCGGACACGCTGGACAAAATATACGACAAGATCGAGCAGATTCAGAACGATGCCAGAACCAAAGGATTCTCCCGGCGCCTGGACTGGCCCATGATAATACTGAGGACTCCCAAGGGGTGGACGGGCCCCAAGTTTGTTGACGGTCTTCCGGTCGAGGGCACTTTCCGCGCTCATCAGGTTCCGGTTACAAACGTCAGGGACAACCACAACCCCATTCGATATGGTGGTATGTAACGGCATGAGCCGCTACCATCTCGCGATAGAAGCGGTTCACAGAGTCGGCAGACTTCAGTCAAAATCGGGCGACCTGATTAATTACTTCAATGAAAAACTGGAAGAGCACAGAAGATATGTTCGCGAATACGGCGAGGATATGCCCGAGATTCGCGAATGGAGACGGACAGATAAACCTTAGATACAGTCCAGCCACGCTCATCCGCCGTTCAGGCGAATACGGCTCTACGGACGAGAGATAATTCTGAAATATTCAGCTTGACAAATTAAGATCTATCCTTTATATTAATAATAATAGTTAAGTAACGCACTTAAAATCATCCTCCATCCTCCTTTAAGAAGAGAGGGAACACTTCCGAAAATGAGTGTTCCCTCTTTTTGTTTAATAGCGCATTTCAAATTCAGGCAAGTCCCTGCCGTGGATTGAAATATCCGAAGAACCACTTATAATCTAGTTCTGCAT
>JBIOKC010000293.1:0-2322 GCA_044451425.1 Thermodesulfobacteriota bacterium | reverse complement strand
CTATTGTTCCCAAAACATTCGAAAGTCCTTATACGGCATGATAATTGTAAGTGATTCAAGATATACTTTATATTAAAATCCAAAAACAGGAGGCAGGTATTATGGCACTTAAAAGATGGGAACCGACAAAAGATATGGAGAAGTTTTTACACGAGATGTTCGACGAACCTATGTCTTTCAGGTTCTTCAGAAGGTTTCCTCCCCTGAAATGGGTGAAGAAATTTGAGACTGTTCCGGCTGTCGATATGTTCGACAAGGATGACGAGATAGTCGTCAAGGCCGAGGTCCCGGGCATAGATAAGGAGAATATCAAGATCTCCGTATCCGACAGCGTTCTCACGATAAAGGGGGAAATGAAGAAGGAAGAGGAGATCAAGGAAGAGGATTATTACTATGCCGAAAGGTCTTACGGCAGCTTCTCTAGATCTCTGACCCTTCCCGCCAAGGTCGTTGAAAACAAGATTAAAGCTGAATATAAGGACGGGATACTCGAAGTACACCTCCCGAAGGTGGCCGAATCGAAACCCAAAGAGATAAAGGTCGATATAAAGTAACATCAGCTGGACGGGGGCCTCTCTAGGTGAGGGCCCCATCCGGCTTAATCCCGGAGGGCGCAATGCTGAAAATAAACACGATAGTTTGGGGATCGGATGGTACTAACGATTCGGATCAGGCTCTTAAAATCTCGGAGGCGATTTCGCTTAAGTTCAAATCCCGGATAATGGGCATCTCCGTAATACCGGAGTACTATACCGTCGTAAACCTTTTTCCTCCCACGGAGAAAGCCAAATTCCGCGACTGGATAGACCTCAACCTCATTACGGGCAGAAGGGAGACGATGGAGAAACACAAACGCGACCTCTCTAAAAAAGGGATAATATTCGACTATGACACCGTGAGGGGCATACCTTCCAAGACGATAACGAATTTCGCGGTCAAGCATGATGCGGATCTGATAACTCTCGGACGCGGCAGATCGTTGGAGAAGACGATTCTGGGCGGTACTGCGCTGAAGGTGCTGAGGACATCCAGAATCCCGGTTCTAACCGCGCGGGGGGACAAATTCAGCGGGAGCTTCAAAAAAATCGTCGTCCCCGTCGATCTCTCCCACGGCCTGGGAAAGCGCTTCGATTATGCGCTCGATCTAGCGGTCGCGTTCGGAGCCCAAGTCTGCGTCGTGAATGTAGTCGAGACCGGATACCAGAAATACCCCCCTGAGCTCGGTGAGCAATTGAGGGGCTTCGCGCACAGAGAGCTGAAGGAAACGGTGGGAACTACCAAGCTTAAGGACAACCTCGACATATACACTGTCATCTCGGTCAACGGATGGCGGGGTATAACGGACTTTGCTTTTGAGAAAAAAGCTGATTTAATTGTTATGATGAGTTACGGCGGAGGTAAGTTCAAAAAGGAGTTTATAGGCAGCGTAACGGAGAAGGTAATTCAGGAATCGCACTGCCCCGTAATTACAATGACCCCGTAACCGGCGACTCTATGGACATTAAAAAAATTCTCTGGCCGACCGATGGATCGAGGGAATCCGAAGAATCCCTCAAAACCGCGCTTTACTTCGCCGGCAAATACGGCTCTGAGATTGTGTGCCTCCATGTGAGCGAGATACAAATACCGCTTACCGATCTCTACCCGAGCTACGAGACTGTCGTTGTGGACATAATACGGAAGACCGAGGAGAGGTTCAAGGACGAGTTCGATCGCCTGGCGGAAGAGAACTCGGGTGTAAAGTTCTCTTCGAAAATCGTGAGGGGAAGCGTGGTGGACTGGATTGTCGAGAGTGCAGGTACGGAGGGAGCCGACCTCATAGTTATGGGAAAAAAGGGACACGGGCTTATAGGCAGCACTCTTCTCGGGAGCAATACCCTCAAAGTGCTCAGAAATTCGCCTGTCCCAGTGTTGTCGGTCAAACCTCAGTACGTTGAAAAGGAATACGACATAAAGAAGATACTCGTCCCATTCGATATCTCGGACTCGGCCGAGTCGTCGCTATCCTACTCGATGGGGCTCGCCAGGAAGCTCGGGGCGTCCATAATAGTCGTATACGTATTCTGGATAGACGCGAACGTCTATGAAATAAGCCCTAAGCTCGTGGACGAGCTCACCGTACACTCATCGACGGAGCTCAATAGGAGGGTGCATGAGATAAAAAACGGATTCTCGCAATCCAATCCAGACTCCGCTAACGTTGAGATCGAGACCGCCGTACTTACGGGAGTCAGCCCCGCCCTCACCATCACCGAGTACGCGGAGGACAACGGGTTTGATCTGATTACCGTGAGCACACACGGCAGAAAAGGTATAGAGAGG
>JBIOKC010000292.1:0-2329 GCA_044451425.1 Thermodesulfobacteriota bacterium | reverse complement strand
TTATAGAGATGAAAATATCTATAAAATCTTGCTCAGTTACCTCAAAAAATATCCCCTGTGCTAGTCATGACCCTAATTTAATTCCGAATCAATCTAACACTTGACAAACATTTAAGAATTATCTACATTGGAAGTGTAGGCAAGGGGCCGGTGTTATGGTTGACTAAAAAGGTTGGGAGTTCAGATATGAAGCGTTCAGATATAGAAAAGGAATTGGCGGACAGATTTAATCTACAACCTTCGCAATCCGAGCAAATACTCGATACTGTAATTGAGCATATGACTCAGGTGCTCGAGAGCGGCGGTAGGATCGAAATAAGAGGCTTCGGAAGCTTCTTTACGAAGAGCTACGGGTCGTATGAGGGGAGAAACCCGAGGACGGGTTCCAAGGTTACGGTATCTTCGAAGAAGCTGCCTCATTTCAGGCCGAGCAGGGAACTAATCAGCAAACTGAACGGCGGAAGCGAGTAGTAGCCTTAATCTGATTCTGCGTTACAAAACGGACTTTGCTTCTATTCCATCCAGGCGCGTGTTTCTGCCCGTTGGATGTGTCTACCCATCCGAATACATTGACAATCCGGTCGTATTCGATAGCCTTTTTTTATGGCGTTAAGAAAAATACTGATATATCCTGACCCTTTCCTGAGAAAGAAATGCGCTCCTGTCGAGGAGATCGACGGGGAAGTGCTGAAACTTCTCGACGATATGGCGGAAACCATGAACGAGGCTCGCGGTGTGGGACTCGCAGCTTCGCAGCTCGGCGTCGATAACAGAATTGTGGTAATAGATATAACGCCGAGGAAAACGGACGAAGAAGAGCATGAAGAGGATGAGATTGAATATGACGGGCCGGGATTGCTAGAGCTGATAAACCCGAAAATCGTATCGTCGGAAGGTTGGGTCACGGCTGAAGAAGCCTGCCTGAGCATCCCCGGATTCGTGAGCGATGTAAAGAGAAAGCAGATGGTGAGGGTCGAGGCCTACAACAGAGAAGGAGCATTGATGGAGATAGAGGCTCAAGACCTGCTCGCACGTGTATTCCAGCACGAGATAGACCATCTGGAAGGAATTCTTTTCATAGACAGGCTCAGCAGGCTCAAACGCGAGCTGCTTAAGAAGAAGATCGAAAAGACTCTCGGCAAAGAAGAGAAGAGATACGCGGTGATGTGAGGGTTCTCTTTTCTCTTGCTGATTGCATGTCCGCAGTGTCACATAAACTTATTTGTCTCTGACACTTTAAACCCTTACACGCTCGATGGTTTTTATTATCACCGAAATCGACCAGGAGATAACCGGATTTTATGATTGCTGTCAGCTCCTCTGGTATGTTCCCATAAGCTCCGCTTTTTCGAGTATGTGTCCTTCCATCGCTTCTTCAAGCGATACTTTTCTCGAACCTTCCTTGAGCTCTATTTCCTTGTCCAGCGCATAGAGCTTGAAAAAGTACCTGTGCGTCCCGGATGGGGGACACGGTCCTCTGTACCCTTTACCGCCGAAGCCGATAGTCCCCTGAGTGCCCTTCGGCTCCTTGCCGTGCTCTATCCTTGTCGTATCCGCAGGGATGTTCCACGCGAGCCAGTGAACGAAAGTGCCTCTCGGGGTATCGAGGTCATCCATGATGAGCGCCAGCGATTTCGTTCCTTCAGGTACTCCTTCTATCATAAGCTCGGGTGATACGTCTTTACCGTCACACGTCATCTCACGGGGTATCACTCCTCCGTCTTCGAAATCCAGGCTCGTCAGTCTCATATCTTCTGCCTCCTGAAAATTATCTTCTACTATTAATGTTATCACATGCTGGAATTATTTTCGTCGCGCATCTATTTGAGCAGTTCCTATTCTCAGGGTGGGAGTGAATGGAAAAGATGAGATTGCCGCTACTTCTTCATAGTCCCTCAATGACTGGTTGGGATAGAGGGAGCGGCGAGACTGAAATCTTATATGAGTAAACGTTGCGCCGCGTCAGGCGACCATTAGCCCGGACAACCCCGGACTTTGCAGATGGTATACCCCCTGCCGTCAGCAATCTTGACGAAAAACTCGTTTCCGGGTCTTTGCTCGGTGCTTATTTTAAGAATTTTTTATAAATTATGTTGATTGCCTTATGGCGGTATGTTTGGGTCGTTATAGAGTCTTGGAATTATAAATGTGAATGTTTTTCAAAATTCATCATAATCGAAAGGGGATAAAATGAATAAATTCAAACGTGTTAAAGTTCTTCTGGTATATGCCATCTTCCTTTTAATTGGCCTGGGAAACATCGGCGTATGCGCAACGTCCGAGCAGAAATCCGGGGGCGATCCGGAGTTATGGACATGCGACCTGACCG
>JBIOKC010000291.1:0-2330 GCA_044451425.1 Thermodesulfobacteriota bacterium | reverse complement strand
CTTAAAATAGATATCGTCCTTGTCGACCGCCCAGAACAGGGCTAACAGAGGGTCGCTTCCCGCCGCTTTGCCGCCGAAATAGAGCTCCGATATCTCGTCGAATCTTATCTCTTCGGGTGAGCCCTCGTAACACTCCCATATCGTCACAAGGTCGATCGTCTCTTTTTTTTCATCGAGGTCCCTTCTTATGTCCCTCAGCATCAGCTTTTTCTCAGACGCTGTATGCTCGCCTTCGATATTAATTCCGCTCAGGAAAGCGACCTTATCCGGGTCGATGTCTATCTCCTTGCCTTCTTCCGAAAAAAGAGTGAACTTGTCGCCTAGAGAACGGGCGAATATGCCGAGAGAGGGCTCCTTCCGTTTTCTGAATAATACCAATTCGCTTTGCGTGGGGAATCTGGAAATAGTCATGGTGCTAGTATTCTAATTAAGCGGGGGAGTATTACAAAAATTCGGGCAAAATTCAATGTCTGACCGATATTAATCTATCTGCTGGGTAGTTAGAGAAAGCGTTTAGCGGCTCACCCTGTATTTCTTCAGCTCTTCTAAAAGCCAGTCGGCGGTCTTAACGGGCGCCCTGTCGCCGCAGAGTATGAGATAGTATTTCACGCTCAGCATGCTCTTCGTTGCGACGTATTCGATAAACGTCTCGGTTGAAGTGATCTCGTCCCTGAAGTGCTCATATTTCATTTCAATATGCTCGTAGGCTTTCTCTCCGTCATATAATTTTCCGTTCCTTTCGAATCTGCAGGGGGAGTTCTTCACAAGACCGAGTACATACTCAACTTCAGGCTTTTGTGACAGAGGGACATCGGCGTCCGACAATTGAATTAAAAACACCGAGACTAAAAGCAGTGCGGTCGGGAGTGTGATCGCGAGCTTCATGACGCCGACAAAGAGGATTTATACTCCATTGCGACCTTGATGAAGTCCCTAAACAGCGGGTGAGGGTTGCGGGGGGTGGATTTAAACTCGGGATGGAACTGACAGCCCACGAACCAGGGGTGCGAACCGAGCTCTATCATCTCGACGAGGTTCCCGTCCGGAGAAAGCCCGCTCAGAACGAGGCCGTTATCGTGGAGTGTATTGCGGTAGAGGTTATTGACCTCGTACCTGTGTCTGTGCCTCTCCGAAATCTCATCGGACCGGTATGCCGCATAGGAAAGAGTGTCTTTCTTTATTATGCACGGGTAAGCACCGAGCCTCATCGTCCCGCCGAGGCCACTCACCTGTTTCTGCTCCTCCATCAGGTCTATTACCGTGTCGGCCACATCATCCCCGTACTCGCGTGAATTGGCTTTCTGTATGCCGCACACGTTCCTAGCGAATTCCACGACAGCCATCTGCATACCGAGGCAAATGCCGAAAAACGGCACTCTCTTCTCTCTTGCGTACTTCACAGCCTGTATTTTTCCTTCGAAGCCTCTCTTTCCGAAACCTCCAGGGACGAGCACTCCGTGCACGTCTCTGAGGAGCAATTCGACTCCCTGAGACTCTATATCTTCCGAATCCACGTATTTTATCTCGACTCGGGAATCATTCGCCATCCCCCCGTGGGCGAGCGCTTCGTGGAGGCTCTTATACGAGTCTTTCAGGCTTACGTATTTTCCGACGACGCCTATTCTGACATCGTACTTTGGATGTGCGAACCTGTAGGCGATGTCCTCCCATGCCGATATATCGGGTTTCCTCGTCCACATCTTCAGGTAATCGATGACGATCTGGTCGAATTTTTCCTGATGGAATATCAGGGGCACTTCGTATATCGAGTCCACGTCTTTTGCGGTGATAACGGCTTCTATCTTAACGTTACAGAAAAGAGCGATCTTTTCTTTCATATCCTTGGGTAGGAACCTGTCCGTTCTGCAGAGCAGTATGTCGGGCTGGATTCCTATCTGGAGCAGGTCCTTTACGCTGTGCTGAGTCGGTTTCGATTTAAGCTCCCCTGCGGCGGCAAGGTACGGCACGTAGGTAAGGTGAACAAAGAGGGTATTATCCTTACCGAGGTCGGTTCTGAGTTGTCTAACCGCTTCGAGAAACGGGAGGCTTTCAATGTCTCCCACTGTGCCCCCTACCTCCACTATAACCACGTCGTTGCCCTCCGCAACGTCGAGTATGCGGGACTTTATCTCGTCGGTGATGTGGGGGATGACCTGGACGGTCTTCCCGAGGTACTTGCCTTCCCTCTCCTTGGATATCACCGAGTAGTAAACCTTGCCGGACGTGAAATTATTCTTTTGCGATAGATTGCAGTTCGTAAAGCGCTGGTAGTGTCCTAGGTCGAGGTCGGTTTCAGCGCCGTCGTCGGTCACATAGACCTCTCCATGCTG
>JBIOKC010000290.1:0-2332 GCA_044451425.1 Thermodesulfobacteriota bacterium | reverse complement strand
GCCACGCATACATTATGGACGTCCCGACTTACCACAAGACTCTTATCATATCAGACGCCGCAATAAACATATATCCGGGGCTCGACGACAAGGTCGATATATGCAAGAACGCGATCGATCTCGCGCATATACTTGGGTTGGAAAGACCGAAGGTCGCGATACTATCCGCCATGGAGACAGTTACGTCGAAGATCCATTCGACGCTCGAAGCGGCGGCCCTGTGCAAGATGGCCGAGAGGGGACAGATAACGGGCGCTATACTCGACGGCCCGCTAGCGTTCGATAACGCGATAAGCAGGGAGGCGGCCGAGATAAAAGGGATCAAGTCCGAGGTCGCTGGGGACGCCGATATAATAATTGTTCCGGACCTCGAAGCCGGGAACATGCTCGCGAAACAGCTCACGTTCATGGCCAGGGCCGAAGGCGCGGGGATAGTCCTCGGGGCGCGAGTGCCGGTAATATTAGCGAGCAGAGCGGATTCCCAGCGAACGAAGCTCGCATCCGGCGCAGTGGCTGTGCTCATAGCGGCATCGAAGAAGTCAGCGCAGGTAAAGGCTGCGGCTGATCCCTCCGTATAGCTGTATCCCGCACCACATGCTCCGAATAGAATTAATACTGAGGGCGCGAAGGTTAACTGTCTGCGCCCACAGCGGAAGATCTCTGATCCGTGGGTTATATAATGTTTAGAGCTCCACGGGGGATTTGTCTTTTATTGTCTTCCATTTTGAGTTCGCCTTTGTGATATATCCGGGTTTGTCCTTCTGCCATTTCTGCTGGATACTTTTATCCAGGTTCAGATAAAGAGTACCGTCCACTATCTCCCAAACCTCGGGGTCTCCCCAGAATATCTTGCCTAAAGCAACACCGTATGCGAAGTGTCCCCCGAAAGCGGGAGGTATTTCTGCCGCTACTTCTCGAACGTTTTTTTGTTCTGCTCGCTCGAAAAAAGATACGTTACACCCTGATACTACGTCATGTACCTGGCGCTCCCCCTCGCGGTCTTAGATTCCGTGAAATAGGACACGACGTCAAACCCGCCCGCAGTGGCGACTTCCGCATCGCCGCCGGCGCGCTCATTCGATACGCCGAATGCGGTAATACCAAACTATAAAAACAGAACTGCTGCGAATAAATTGAGCTTCGTCATGATGCACCTCCTTGTGAATTTTACATTTGTGATGGTTTTAGACTTGACGGGATGCATGGTATTTACACATGTACATACAAGTAACTGATCTCAAATGAGAAAATTTTTCGAGATGATTTAGGACTGAAAGTATTGCTTATATAGTTTCAAAACGGGACTGAGCTCAGTCGATGTGATGGATAAAGCGGCGTGGAACGAACCTAGTGTGCTACAATAGATCGGAGCGGGCGGATAACAGTTTGCCTTAGGGGGTGGGTGTCCTTTGTCAGATCGCATCTAACTTTTTTCTTGCGGTCTGGGCTTCCTTCGAGTTCGGGTACTTGTCTATGAGCGTATTAAGGAAATATTTCGCTTCCTGTTTTCTGCCCAGGTTGATGAGGGAGAGGCCCTGCTTCAAATAAGCATCCGGTACCCTTTTGTCCCTGGGGTAGGTGTCGATTAGCTTCTGGTACTCCAGAATCGCGTCCTCGTACTGGCTGTCCTCGTAGCTGGTGGCCGCTCGCGAGTAAAGGAATTCGGGTGTATTTACGGGTGGTTTTGCCTTATCCTCTCCAGTTTTTGAGCTGCCCGCGTTTTTTTTGTTTTCTACCTTGCCGATTCTCCTCTCGGCTATAGCGTTGTTCATCTTCATCGACTGGACGTCGAGAGCGAGCTTCTGCTGGCTGATCTCCAGTTTAACAACGTTCTGATTAATCTCGGAGAGGCTTTCTTCTAACTTCTTGGAAAGCTTATCTATATTTGCCTGGAGAACTTCTTCCCTGGCCTCGAGGGCGGTCTGCCTGGTTTGAAGATCCCGGACGTCCGATTTAGGGTAACAGCTGGCGAGGAGTATAAATAGGGACGAAACTATAATAGAAACCGGTTTATAATGCCTGATATTCATTTTAAAGGTTAAGAATACTCACCCGAGGGCTTATACTCTACCAGATTTTAAGAATTTATCTATAACGGATTTGTGGATGCCGCACGTCTGTGTGAGGATACATGAAAAGGCTTGTGAATACATTAATCGGGGCAGGGAAGCCCGTATTATTCTACGGGCCCGTATTTCGGATTCAGGCTGACTCACGGATATTGGCACTACGCATACCACCCTCTTAAGGTGTCTCCGGTAACTGCGGACGCTTGCCTTCGGTCCCGGAGGATGTATTAGTGTCTGACGGTGGCGGACGAAATTTCCATATG
>JBIOKC010000289.1:0-2336 GCA_044451425.1 Thermodesulfobacteriota bacterium | reverse complement strand
TAGACATCCACAAACTCAGATTACCAAAACACCGATTTAGTGTCAATGAACCAGCGGCTCTCACAATAAATTTCATAACTCCCAGTATAGTTATGATCTAATTTTTAGAATTTCCTTTAATTATACACACTACACCATTATTATAAAAAATTCCAGTATAAACAGGTATCAAACATATACATAGAGAGCACCGTTCAGGTGTAATTCATGACTTAAGCGGGCCAAGTTTGACAGTGAAAATCCGAAGGGGTATTTTGTTTATCTATGAATAATTACAGGGCCTGGTTCAGTTGTATAGATGAGAACTGCGGTGAAACGTACCCACTTAATGAAATAATTTACCGCTGCAGTCGCTGCGGAAACCTCCTCGAAGTAACACACGATATAGATAAGCTGAAGGAAAAATCCGCACTGGAATGGAAAGACCTTTTCGATAACCGTTACAGAAGACAATCATGGCCTTACGGGAGCTCAGTCTGGGGAAAGAAAGAGTGGGTATGCCCGTATGTGGATGACGACAACGTAGTCTCGATGTATGAAGGCGCGACGAACCTCTTTTGGGCGGAAAGGTTCGGGAAGCAGATAAAGATGGAAGATATCTGGCTTAAAATGTGCGGCAACAGCCATACGGGGTCGTTTAAAGACCTCGGTATGACAGTACTCGTATCGGTAGTCAATCAGATGATAACCGAAGGTAAGGAAATATCAGCTGTGGCGTGCGCCTCAACGGGTGATACATCCGCAGCGCTCGCGGCCTACTGCGCATCGGCCGGTATTCCGGCTATCGTCTTTCTTCCTAAAGATAAGGTATCCATTGCCCAACTCGTTCAGCCTATTTCCAACGGCGCCCTTGTATTATCTCTGGACACCGACTTTGACGGCTGCATGGAGATGGTGCAGAAGGTATGCACGGAAAACAACATTTATCTTGCAAATTCCATAAACTCGTTACGTATAGAAGGGCAAAAAACGATAAGCATAGAGCTCTGTCAGCAGTTCGACTGGGAGGTGCCGGACTGGATTATAATTCCCGGCGGCAATCTGGGAAATATATCTGCTCTAGGCAAGGGTTTCCTGGTCATGAAAGAGCTCGGGCTCATCGATAAGCTCCCCCGCCTTGTCTGCGCGCAGGCAGAGCACGCAAACCCACTTTACCAGAGCTACCTTAAAAATTACGAGGAATATCACCCGGTTAGAGCCAGAAAAACCCTTGCGAACGCTATACAGATCGGAAACCCCGTAAGTGTGAACAAGGCGATCAGGATACTCAAGGAATTCGACGGTATAGTGGAGCAGGCAAGCGAAGACGAGCTTTCAAACGCTGCCGCTCTCGTCGATAAAACGGGGACGTTCAACTGCCCTCATACGGGTGTTGCGCTCGCTGCGTTCCTAAAGCTCCACGAGAGAAAAGTTTTCAAGCCATCGGACAGAATAGTAATTATTTCGACCGCGCACGGCCTCAAGTTTGTCGAGTTCAAGATCGGCTATCACAAGGGCGAGCTCGAAGGCGTATTTTCCAAATACGCGAACAAACCGGTGGAGCTACCGCCCGACTATAGCGCCGTAACAGACGCCATTTTTAAAGCTATCGGGAAATAGTGACTGTACCGGAACGAAAGTCTCGATTGTTGTAAACGGAGAGTTTTAAAACTCTCTTCATCCGCGATTATTTTAGGCATTCTAGGAATCAGCCCCCCGAAACTCATCTTCATATCGACGAGGAATTCCGCGTTCGCAAAATCCCTTATCCCGTCGCTCCCGTAAGATACCTGCACTCCCGCGTCAAAATTGTACCTGTGCTCCCCAAACCTCACACCTGGCACGACATACGCGCCGGTCACGTTATTTTCAAACGATGTCGACGATGCCATCAGCACCTCAGCGAGAAATGAAGTGGAGAAAGGAAGATTAATGTGAGGTGTTACCCTGACGTCTGCAAAGAGGTTTTCGGCGAAGAGCCAATTAGCCTTCCGTTAATTTGCTCAATTAACGAAACTCCGATAAATTTCTAATACTATGAAGCAGATGCTGAAAGGTCTATACGTGATAACGGATAAGAAGCTCGTGCCGAGGGATAAGTTCGTGGCAAACGTGGAAAAGGCCGTCAAAGGGGGAGCACACGTAGTTCAGCTAAGGGAAAAAGACCCTCCAAGTGGCGATATTATTAGCCTTGGAAAAGACCTGTTGTATATGACCAAAAAATACGGTATCCCATTAATAGTAAATGATTCCATAGAGTTGGTAAGTGAAATAGGCGCCGACGGAGTTCATCTGGGCGAGGACGACCCTCCGGTTGCCTATGCCAGAGACGTGCTTGGCAATGATAAAATCATCGG
>JBIOKC010000288.1:0-2338 GCA_044451425.1 Thermodesulfobacteriota bacterium | reverse complement strand
GTAGTTTACAGTGGACAGGTGGGACATGAGCTTCGCGCAGGCGTAAGGGCTGTTCGGACGGAATGGAGCGGCTTCGCTCTGAGGGGTCGGAGTGGAGCCGAATATCTCGCTCGATGAAGCGTGACAAAACCTGCACTTCACTCCGCTCTGTCTTATGGCTTCCAGAATCGTCGATGAGCTGAGCCCCGTGATGTCCCCGCTAAATTCATGCATATCGTGCCTGACGCTAGTGTGGTCCTGAGCCCCGAAGTAATAGACTTCATCAGGATTTATTTCGCAGGTGAGTTTCGCGAGCTGCCCGGGATCGTAGATATCGAGAGAGTGGTAATAGAGGCGGTTCTCCCCGCCGTCGAGATAGATACTGTTTATATACTCGTCACTCTGATTGTTAGACCCGCAGACTATTCCGTGCACTTCGTAGCCCAGGGATAGAAGGAACTCGGTCATGTATGAGCCGTCCTGACCTGTAATACCGTTGATTATCGCTTTTCTCATTATTCAAATATCTCGGGAGCTCTTGTCTCCCCGAATTCCGCCGAGGTATCTCAGTTATAAAACATTTTCATGCCCGGAGCACGAATCGACTCCGGTGCCAGTATTGACCCGCATACTTGTCGTCGGAATAATAGATACCGATAACAACCCCCCAACTGTAATTCTATACCCTTTTTTGCTGTGAGTTATACATCAACGAAGCGTGACCGAAAGTTCGGTCTGAAGAAGTAGGGGGCAGAAATAAATTCCTGACGGAACTCGAATAAGAGCCCGGATGGAACAGATGCTAGTGTGTTGGAAATACCGAGACGGCGATGCCCGGCGTATACAGGCCGGGCATCGCCTGTCACTAAAATAGCGTATATATGAACGGAGCCACCGCCGAGCTCTGAGCAAATATTATCAGCAGAGCAAAAATGAGCAGCAGCAGAATCATAGGTGTAATCCACCACCATTTGTTCTGTATAAAGAACTGAAGCAGCTCGCCTATGATACTCATCCTGTTAGTTATTCCTTTGAGGAACGACATGTGTACCCCCACCTGCGATATGATATATTACAATTAATTTTACAGCACTCGTTGACCGCACGCCAGTTAGGACAGCTTCTCCTTGTCCACAATATAATTTCCGAGCACGAGCATGTCCATTCCGCTTTTGCTGAAGGAATTAAACGCCTCTTCGGGTGTGTTGACTATCGGCTCGCCCTTGAGATTGAAGGACGTATTAAGCAACACCGGCACTCCGGTCGCGTCTCCGAACGTCTCAATGAGCCTGTGATACTTCGGGTTGAGCTCTTTCCTCACGGTCTGAAGCCTGCCTGTGCCGTCCACGTGTGTTATGGCGGGGAGAACGTCGCGCTTGTCCTCCTTCACGTCGGTCACATAAAGCATGAAGCGCGCCGGGTAGTGCTTCGCAGGATCGTCGAGCGCGAAATAATCTCCCGTCTTTTCCACGAGCACCGAGGGGGCGAAAGGACGGAACGGCTCCCTGAACTTGATCTTGACATTCACTATATCCTTCATGTCGGCTCTCCTAGGGTCGGCGAGAATGCTCCTGTTCCCGAGAGCGCGCGGTCCCCATTCAAACCTCCCCTGATGCCATCCGATGACTTTCCCCTGCGTAATGTTATCGACCACGCGTCCGATGAGCTTCTCGTCGTCTTCGATCCTCTCATATGGGATATTGTTTTCTTTTAGGAACTCCTCGGTGTCGGCTGCGCTGTGCTCCTCGCCCCAGTATGCGTGCTCCATTATGAAATTCCTCGGTTTTCCGAGCAGCGCATGATAACCGTAAAGGGCAGCTCCCACGGCGCCACCGCCGTCCCCGGCAGCGGGCTGAATATATATTTCGTCGAAGGGGGTCTCCGCCAATATCTTCCTATTGGCTACGCTATTTAACGCGACACCGCCGGCCATACAGAGTTTGTTAATACCGGTCTCTTTGTATGCGTAATTCGCCATCTTCAGCATTATCTGTTCTGTCACTGCCTGAATGCTCGCCGCAAGGTCAGCGTAATACTGGTTCTCTTTACCAAGTTCTTCGAAATTCGAGGGCCTGTCCCCGAAATAGGAAGGATATCCGCTCGCAGGGGTGAAGAAATGCGCCTTCTGGTCTCGCGGTCTGCCGAAAAGCTCTTCGAATTTCTTGTTGAATGTCTTCTCCGAGGAGTAGTGGAAACTGAAGTAATCCATGTCGAGATTGAACCCGCCGTCGTCGTCTACGTGAACCAGTTCATAGACCTTGTCCACGTATTTTGGCTCGCCGAACGGAGCCATCCCCATGACTTTGTACTCCCCCTCGTTCACCTCGAAACCGAGAAATGCCGTAAACGCGCTATAGAG
>JBIOKC010000287.1:0-2359 GCA_044451425.1 Thermodesulfobacteriota bacterium | reverse complement strand
TCGGATAGGGCTCGACGCCCCTCATTTCCGAAAGGGCTTTATATACCCTGTCCCTCTCCATGACGATGAGCCGTATGTTCTCGGACACAAATTCGTAGTTCTCGAGGATCACTTCCGCCGTTCCCTGTGTCAAAGAGTTAATGTTGTAGGGGTATCTGACTTTGTTTATCTCGCGAACGAGGTCCTCCCTGCCGTAAAGGATGCCGAGCCTTATCCCCGCAAACCCGACCTTCGACAGGGTGCGTAGTATTATCAGGTTCTCATGCTTTTCTATCGAAGGGAGAAACGTATAACTGCTGAAGTCGGAATATGCCTCGTCAACAACAACTACACCGCTCGAAAGCCTAATAATCTCCCTGATTCTCCCGGCAGAATACACGTTGCCGGTGGGGTTATTCGGAGAAGCGAGGAAAATTATGTCGGGGTCTTTTCGCGCAATCAAGCGGGTAATTTTATCGATGTCCAGATCGAACCTGTCGTCAAGCTCCGCCTCCAGCAATTCCATACCCAAAGCAAGCCCGCTAAGGCTGTACATCGAGAACGTAGGAGTAGGGATGAGAACCCTGCCTGTTCCGCCGGAAAACGTCGTAATTAGCATGCCTATGAGCTCGTCAGAACCGTTCCCGAGAAGTATCCCGCCCGAAGGGAATCCGTTTATCCGTGAGATACGTTTCCGCAATTCATGGGCTTCGGGGTCGGGATATCTGTTGACGTCTATCCCCCTTAATTTATCGATGACCTTTTTCGCGACTTCGGGAGGGAGGGAAAACGGGCTTTCGTTGCCGTCGAGTTTTACCCCGGCGTCACAGTGGGGGACGGAGTAAGCCGAGAGGTTCCTTATTTCGGGTTTCACTCTCGATTCGGTCAGGGATGTATTCTTCAAATTCCCCTTTTTCTTTTCCACTGATGACATATTCACAGTTAATCCGTTCAGGCAGGACGCTCTCCGCCTATCCTGACACCGACGGACAGGGCGTGAGCTTCGAGCTCTTCGCTGTACGCGAGGTTCATGACTGAACCGGAAAGCGAATCGAACCCCTTTTTCGAGATCGAGATCACGCTCGGCATTCTGATGAAGTCGTAAACGCTGAGGGGGGATGAGAACCTGGCCGCTCCTCCGGTAGGGAGGACGTGGCTCGGCCCGGCGATGTAGTCGCCGAAGGCTTCAGTCGACAAAGAGCCGAGAAATATCGCCCCCGCATGCTTTATCTTTTTGAGGACCGATTTCGGATTTCTCATGCAAAGCTCGAGGTGCTCGGGCGCAAGCGCGTTCGCTACATCTATCGCCCGCTCCATGTCCGAGGTGACGAATATCCTGCCCTGATTCTTCACCGACTCCCCCGCTATCGCTTTCCTGTTGAGCTTCCCGAGCTGACGGGTGACCTCTTTTTCGATCTCCTTAGCATAAGCTTTAGAATCCGTAACGACCATAGGGACCGCCATTTCATCGTGCTCCGCCTGAGCGAGCAAGTCAGCCGCCACCCATTGCGGAGGCGCGCTCCCGTCTGCGATTATAAGCACCTCGCTCGGCCCGGCTATCATGTCTATATCCACCAATCCGAAGACGAGTTTTTTGGCAATAGTCACGTAGATGTTTCCGGGGCCGACGATCTTATCCACTTTCGGAATCGACTCGGTGCCGTAAGCGAGCGCCGCTACGGCCTGAGCACCGCCGACTTTATATACGATGTCCACTCCGGCTATTTCCGCGGCGGCAAGAACAGCGGGATTTATCTCTCCCCGCGGTGAGGGTGTGACGAGTACAAGCTCGTTTACTCCCGCCACCTTGGCCGGTATCGCTGTCATGAGCACTGTCGAGGGATATGCCGCCTTCCCGCCCGGAACGTATAACCCTGCCCTCTCGATAGGACGTATGACCCAGCCGAGCTCATTGCCGAGGGTGTCCCTGAACGTGTTCTCGGAGGGGAGCTTGAGCCTATGAAAATCTCTGATGCGTCTACCGGCCATATGCAGGTCGGCCATTAATTTTTTGGGTACCCCAGATCGGGCTTTCCGGAATTCTTTTTCGCTCACTTTTACGGTTTTGCCGGTTAGCGCGACTCTGTCGAACCTTTTGGTATATTTGAAAAGCGCCCTGTCCCCGTTTTTCCTCACGTCCTCGACGATGCTCCGGGTAGCGTTCTCGAGAAGTGGGTCGCTTAGCGACATGCCCCGCCTCAGACCTCTTAACTCACTGCCCAGATTAGCCTTATTCAGCTCTATTATCTTCACGATGAGAGAGGATTATACATAGGAAAGGGGATAATAAAAAGTTCGGATTATTTGTACTTAGTTAGTACACTCCTCCTTCGTATCTGGTACTTGCTGAAAGGATTTTTCTAGTCCGTTAAACTAACCC
>JBIOKC010000286.1:0-2362 GCA_044451425.1 Thermodesulfobacteriota bacterium | reverse complement strand
GTAGAACGGAGCGAGGTTCATGTTCTCGGTGCCGCCGGCGATTATAGCCTCGGCGTCACCTGCCTTGATAGCCTGAGCCGCGAGTACTACCGTCTGCACGCCAGACCCGCAGACCCTGTTAATCGTGAACGCCGGTGTCTCTACTGGCAGACCCGATTCTATCGCCACCTGTCTCGAAATATTCATGCCCTGGCCCGCGCTCAGGATATTCCCCATAACGCAGTCTTCAACTTCCTTGGGATCCACTCCCGTACGGTCCAGTATTTCCTTTACTATCGTTGCTCCCAACTTAGCCGGATTTATATCTTTCAATGTGCCGCCAAAAGCCCCAATTGCAGTTCTTAGCGGTTCGCTAATAACTACTTTTTGCATGTTTCTAGCCTCCTTGATTTTGATTACCCTATAATGCGATGTTTGGATTTTACATTAACACTTTTTATTTGCAAGTTGCTGGGAACCGAGTCTTGACAACGGTACGGGGTTTGGGTAACCCGTTAGTAATTTTCGTCTGATATTCTATATCTAACCAGGAGTATAACATACTTGTCCAAATTAACTGTAGGAGTGATATTCGGTGGCAGATCCGTGGAGCATGAGGTGTCGCTGCTTTCTGCAAAGTCGATAATCAAGAACATAGACCCCGAAAAGTACGAAGTATTACCGATATTCATAGAGAAGGGAGGTATATGGCGGAGAGCCTCCGTTTCAGCCTGGCTTCAGGGCGGAGGGTTTGAGTTCTTCGAAAACTCGGTTTTGTCCCCTTCTCTCAACCCGGGAAACCGCGCGTTTTACGAAATATCCGACAACGGATCGGTCTCCGCGCATAAGGTCGATGTGCTTTTTCCGGTTTTACACGGGACTTACGGAGAGGACGGGACAGTTCAGGGTATGTTCGAGTTGATGGGGATTCCTTATGTGGGGGCCGCCGTGCTGGGTTCTTCCGTCAGTATGGACAAGATAGCGATGAAGACGATTCTTAAAGCCTCCGGCCTCCCGGTAGTCGAATATATCGGCTTCCGTAAATGCGACTGGGAAACGGGAAAGGATGCCGTGATAGCGAGGATTGTGAAAGAGATAGGGCTTCCGTGTTTCGTCAAATCGGCCGACCTCGGCTCTAGCGTAGGAATTACCAAGGTAAAAACCGAGGGCGGACTCTCCGGTGCAGTCAATCATTCATGCCGGTTTTCGAGGAGAGTCATCGTCGAGCGCGCCGTGAGAAATCCGCGGGAGATAGAGGTGAGCGTGCTCGGACACGACGACCCGCAGGCGTCCTGCCCGGGGGAGGTAGTGCCTCACAGGGAGTTTTATGACTATACGGCGAAGTATCTTGAAGAGGGGACGGGTCTGATCGCTCCTGCCGAGGTTGACGAAGAGACTACGGAGATGCTCAGGGATTACGCGGTCCGTACTTTCAAGGCTCTTGACTGCAGCGGCCTCGGTCGTGTGGATTTCCTTCTGGAGGAGGGGACAAACGAGATTTTTGTAAGCGAAATAAACACTATTCCCGGTTTTACGCAGATAAGCATGTATCCCCGTCTCTGGGAAGTGAGCGGAATGAGCTATGTCGAGCTCGTAAATAGACTGATAGAGCTTGCTATCGAGAGGCGTAGGTATACCGACAGCTTCGAATCGGATTATTCGGAAGTGCGTGGAACACCTTAATTCCAGGTCTCTCAATCGAGTCTTTCATCACTTTTTTCCGGTAACTATCATTTCCTCTTGTTTTCGTAAGTCTCTATGGTCAATACGCCCGGGCGGATCTTCCGGACGTCCGGTATTCTGAAAACCCAGGAATCTAACGTATGATATTTATTGAGGTATATTTTTAAGGAACGTGAGTTTATATTTCGATAATCCGGCTCGATCCCAGTGAGCTTGCCGTGCGACGGGAGAAGCGCCAATCTCTTCTAATGCCATTTTGCGAGGCCCGTTTATGAAAAAAATTTCGCTGTTTCTACTATTTTGCCTGGTGGGAATCCTACCTGCTCATGCGCAGCCGAAGAACAAACAGGCGGAGAAGGAAAGGGCTCCCGACGCACTCATGCTCCAGTCCCCGGACGTGAGCGCCGATAAAATAGTGTTCGTATACGCGGGCGATATATGGATAGTGCCTAAGGAAGGCGGCGTCGCACGCCAGATCAGCTCGCCAAAGGGCGACGAGCTCTACCCCAAATTCTCGCCCGACGGGACCAAAATCGCATTCAGCGGGAACTACGACGGCAATACCGACATTTATTTAATGCCTGCCGAGGGCGGGGTTCCGAAGAGGCTCACCCACCATCCTGACGACGACATCGTGGTCGGCTGGTACCCTGACGGCAAGAGCATACTCTTCCGATCGAATATGATGAGTCCGACCAAG
>JBIOKC010000285.1:0-2371 GCA_044451425.1 Thermodesulfobacteriota bacterium | reverse complement strand
TTATCTGGGTAAGGAGACGGTGCAGGATATATTCGCTTTAAGGTTTTCAAACGGTATTTTCGAGCCCCTATGGAACAGGAATTACGTAAGCCGCGTCGAAATCACTGCCGCCGAAACGATAGGCGTCGAGGAGAGGGGAGGGTACTACGACCACTACGGCGCGCTCAGGGACATGATTCAGAACCATCTTCTGCAAGTCCTGGGCACGGTTACTATAGAACCCCCTTCATTCTTCGACGCGATCGACGTACGCAATGAAACGATTAAAATATTTCAGTCGCTAAGGCCGATCAAGCCCGGTGAGGTGGACAAATACTCCGTGAGGGGTCAGTACATGGAATCTGTCGTAGATGGTAAGAAAATCCTCGGGTACAGGCAGGAAAAGGACGTAGCCCACGACTCGATGACCGAGACCTTCGTAGCGCTCAAGCTCTATATAGATAACTGGAGGTGGGGAGGCGTGCCGTTTTACCTCCGCACCGGGAAATGCATGCCTGCCCGTGTGAGCGAAGTGGTCATTGAGTTTAAGAAGACGCCGCACCATCTGTTCACGCAGGAGGAGCTGTGCTCCGCTAGGTCTAACCAGCTCATCATACGCATACAGCCGGACGAGGGGATACTGCTCAGGTTCGGCATGAAGAAGCCCGGCGCGGGATTCAATATTGAGGAGGTGGGTATGGATTTCCATTATTCCGAGCTTTCCGATACTTATATCCCCGAGGCGTACGAGCGTCTTATACTGGACTGCATCGTGGGCGACCCTACCCACTACGCGCGAGCGGACGCCGTGGAGGCGTGCTGGAAGTTCGTCGATCCCATACTGAAGGAGTGGGAGGAAGACCCGGAGATCAAGCTTTACGGCTATCCCGCTGGCACCTGGGGTCCTCCAGAAGCGAAGCTCCTCTTCGATTCCCCTGACGAGGACTGGAGGTATCCGACCGACCATCTGACGACTGACGGAGATTTTTACCTGCTGAAATAATGCGTATGAGGATTTCTCGAGTTACGAGCAGCAGGAGATGAAATGAAAAAGGAAATTTACCTCTTTAACGATATAATGGGACTGGCAGAACGCCTTGCCGAGGATTTTAAAAAGGCTCTCGAAGACAAGGCAGGTTCGGGTGAGCCTTTAATCGCCGCTCTTTCCGGAGGACACACTCCGAAAGCCTTTTTCGAAGTGCTCGCCGCGCCGCCTTATGGCGACAGCCTCCCCTGGGATAAGGTGATCTTATTTTGGGGAGACGAACGCTGCGTACCGCCTGATAACGACGAGAGCAATTTTAAGATGACTAACCTTTCGCTCCTCTCCCGTATCAAAATCCCCGAGGCCAATATCCACCGCGTGTTAGGCGAGAACCCGCCTGAGGAAGAGGCTGTCCGTTACGGTAATGAGATAAAAGTCAACGTCCCTTCGTGGAGTAACGGTTTTCCCGGGTTTGACTGGATATTCCTCGGCATGGGCGAGGACGGGCACACTGCTTCATTGTTCCCTGGCGCCCCTACCTTAAAGGAAAAAGACAAGATATGCGTGGTCGCGACACATCCCGAGACGGGGCAGAAGAGGGTAAGCGTTACGTTCCCCGTTCTTGACAGCGGCAAGAGGGTTTCATTTCTCGTAGCAGGCGAGGGGAAGGAGCCTGTGCTTAAGGAGATTCTGCAAAAGACTTCGGAGCCGCTGCCTTATCCCGCGTCGATGGTTCACCCGACGGACGGCGTCCTCGAGTGGTACGTCGATAAAGCGGCTGCGCCCTGGCTGCAGTAACCCTGAGTAAGCAGTTTCAGGCCGGGCCCGCGCTATCTCAGAACATCTTTGCGAAGTTTCTCCGCTTCCTCCGTTTCCATTTCCCCGTTTGATAGGTGTTTGCGACTATTAACGGCACGACTGTCGTGGCTTCGGCGTAGACCATTTGCTCGTAGACCGTGCTGACCTTACCCCATGAAGACGCTTCCTTGAGCGTCGATGAGCTGCAGGCCCCGTCCCTCACATCGGCCACAGTGATCTGCACCGCATATTTATGTACGGGCACGTCCATACCCAGTACCTCGGCGGCGACTACCGTATCCTGAGCGAAGTTCTTGGGCACGCCTCCTCCGACCATGAATAATCCGCTTTCCTTGGAGGCGATCTTTATCTTGGTCAGTTCGAGGAAATCTTTTGCGCTGTCTATCGACACGTGGGAATCGGGGTTATTCCATTGATGGAATACCATACCGAACCCCGCCGACGAGTCCGTAAACGCCGGGCAGAAGATCGGCACATCATGCTCGTATGCCACCTGTACAAGCGAATCTTTCTTTTTGGCATGCTTGGTCAGCCATTTCCCCATTTCCCGTATGAATTCCCGTGACGAGTAAGGGCGGTGCTCTAGGG
>JBIOKC010000284.1:0-2371 GCA_044451425.1 Thermodesulfobacteriota bacterium | reverse complement strand
ATGGTATACTAATCGTATGATTAAAATCGAAATCTCTAAATCAAGAAGAAGTTATTTAAAGCAACGGTGATTATTTTTTAGTGGTAGTATTAACAAAAGTTAGGCAAATTATTACTCTAAAATATCTTTCACAATCCGCAAGGAGGAAATTATAATGGGTTGCCCGTATAAAGCTATTGCAGATGATACCAGAAGGAAAATCCTGGAGTTCCTAAGCAAGGGTGAAAGCGCAGCCGGGGATATAGCGAGTAATTTCGACATATCCAAGCCTGCGATCTCGAACCATCTCAAGATCCTCAAAGAGGCCGAGATTGTTAATGAGCGTAAGGTCAGGCAGAACCGTCTTTACTCCCTCAATAGCAACATGATAGAGAACATGAGATATTTTCTCGGTTCCCTGACAGGTAAAGAAGGTCAATCGATGAGAGCTCAATAACCGCGGCGGCGTCACGCTACAGTTTCAGGATCATGTGAAAATGATCTTACTGTAAATACCGGTTACGGGGTCGAGAAAAAGCCATTCCTGGTATTACGATATCGGAAACGACTTTTATTTTTATACTCACACGAGTAGCTGAATAGTTATTTAGGTGCATTCGGGTCGAAAAGAATGCCGTTCGGAATACCATGCACCCGAATATAAGTTGAGTTCGCGTTCATGATAAAATGTCAAGAGTAATCTCAGTCGGTACAGCAGGCGTGCCTCACGAGTTCAGACAGAGCGAACTAAAAAAAACAGCACAACTTTTCTTATCTTCCAAAGGACACGACCCGGGTCGGATTCTGGGCGTGTTCGATAACTCTCTGATTGAAAAACGAGGGTTCGCATATCCCCTCAAGTGGTTTGAAAACGAAAAGAGCTTCAAGGAACGGTCCGAGTCCTATCTACAATCCTCTCTTTCTTTATCGATGTCCGCTATAAAGAACTGTCTGGATGGATACGGAGGGGACATTAAGGACTTTGACCACGTCTTTTATGTCTCAAGCACAGGGGTGTCGACGCCTTCGATCGACGCAATACTGGTAAACAAGCTTAAGCTAGATAATCACGTAAAGCGAACGCCTATATGGGGCCTTGGATGCGCCGGCGGGGCTGCGGGGCTTAGCCGCGCATTCGAGTATACGAAAGCATTTCCTAAAAGCGCCGCATTGCTTATTTCGTCCGAGATATGCAGCCTGGCCTTCCACGGCGACGATTTCTCCAAAAGCAATATAGTCTCGCTGGCGCTTTTTGCCGACGGCGCCGCAGCGGTCATAGTAGCGGGAAAGGAAAACAGGCTCTATAAGCGCTCACACCTTAGCCTACTCGGATCCCTCTCTACCACATATTACGACTCACTCGACATAATGGGCTGGGAAATACTTAATAATGGTTTCAAAGCCATATTCAGCAGGGACATACCGTCGATCGTAAGAAAAGAGGTGAGGGCCAATATCGAAGAACTTTTATCGAACCACACTATTACGATAGGGGATGTAAAACACTACGTAGTACATCCCGGAGGGCCGAAAGTACTGAGAGAGTACGAATGCTCCCTAGGTTTCGAGGAAGGGGCATTCGAGAACTCGAGAAAGGTATTGAGAGAACACGGGAATATGTCGTCCCCCACCGTTCTCTACGTGCTTAAGGAATTCATGGAAACTGCACCGGAGAGCTACGGTGAGTACGGTATTATCTCCGCACTAGGCCCGGGATTCAGCTCGGAGCTTATTCTGTTTAAAATCGAATGAAAATATTTTTGCTTTTTACAGCCCTGTTAATACTGCAGCGCGTTTGCGAATTGCTGCTCGCAAAGAGAAATGAGAAGATAGTAAGAAAAGACGGCGCAGTCGAGTATGATAGAAGCGGTTACAAGTATATCGTCGCGATGCACGCCGCATTCTTCATATCATTCTTATCGGAATACTTCTTCCTGGATAAGACTCTAAACAGTCACTGTCGAATTCTGACTGTGATATTCATTCTGTCGCAGGCTCTCAGATACTGGTCGATCGCGAGCTTGGGTAAATACTGGAACACAAAGGTGCTAGTCGTGCCCGGGACGCCCGTGATAAAGAGTGGACCGTATAATTACTTCAGGCATCCTAATTACCTCGTTGTTCTGATTGAGATCGCAGTAACCCCGCTCATCTTTTCCTGCTACCTGACCTCCGCTCTTTTTACAATCCTGAACCTGATATTACTTAGGCGAAGAATAGAAATCGAGGAATCGGTCCTATCTAATTTTCCTATCAGGGAATAGACAATCGTAAGCCTTCCGGACAAAGTCACGAATAATTCCATTACCCTATTTTCATACGAGATAATATGTAATTGATATTATTTATATACACCGCCTTATCGATATTATTAATATGTACCATATATGAT
>JBIOKC010000283.1:0-2372 GCA_044451425.1 Thermodesulfobacteriota bacterium | reverse complement strand
GTAGAGATAAGTGGTACCCGCTTTAATATCCACTTAATATACATCAAAAAATACTATATGATCATGTTCTTTTAAAGAGGCGGCTTTTAGCTTTTACATGAATCATTCAGCCGAAAGTAATCCGAACTATGTTTATAAACGTCGAAACTGGCAGCCATTCCTCGAGTCATATCCGGACCTCGTTTTTCGGAATCAATCTTGTCTTGTTTATCAACATATGATACTTTGTTTTCAGGGGAGAGGGTACCTTTCATTCTACACCTTAGAGAGACCGTATGGGAATAACAGTAAAAGGCATGACAGTACCAGCCTTATTGGTTAAACTGGATGAAAATTTATCCGTGGAAGAAAATATTTCACAAATAAAAGACAAGCTCAAAAACGACTTTTTCAATGGCTCTCTAGCGGTAATAGATTATGAGAGTGGGAAAATTTCGGAGGAGAACATGAAAAAGATAGAGGAAGCGTTAAGGAGTACGAATATGAGGTTCCTCGGGTATAAACATTCGCTCAAGCTCGAAAAGCCTTCCAAGGCCGTGACTCCCGATCAAAAACCGGATGATAAAACGCTCAAGCTGATAAATAAGAATATGAGGAGCGGGCAGAACGTGGAGCATGAAGGGGATGTCCTCGTGCTTGGTGATGTAAACCCCGGCTCCTATATAACCGCGTCTGGGAACATTATAGTTATGGGCACGCTGAGAGGGATAGTCCACGCGGGTGCTGGGGGTGATGACAGCGCGATTGTAATTGCGTTAAAGCTCAGGCCTCAGCAATTAAGGATTGCCAGATGGATAACCAGATCTCCCGACGAATCGGACGATCCTGAGTATCCGGAGAAAGCCTATGTTAAAAACAACCAGATTTTCATTGAAAAAATTCGAAGCTGAGGGGATTGGATATGACTAGAGTAATTGTTGTAACGTCCGGAAAGGGTGGGGTCGGTAAGACAACGGTGACCGCCAACCTTGCGTCCGCCCTTGCATCGTTAGGTAACAGAGTGCTGACGATAGACGCGGATATAGGTCTCAGGAACCTGGATATGATCCTAGGCCTCGAAAACAGGATCGTATACGATATAGTTGACGTCGTCGAAGGCGTGATACCGCCTGAAAAAGCGTTTGTTAAGGACAAGAGGAGCGAATCTCTATACCTCCTCCCTGCGGCTCAGACTAAAAATAAGGAATCGGTAAGCGGTGAGCAGCTTGCTGCTATAATCGAGAGGGTGAAATTCAACTTCAACTATATTTTCATCGATTCTCCTGCCGGGATCGAGGGCGGATTCAGGACGGCGGCGACACCGGCTGAAGAAGCGCTCATCGTTGTGAATCCCGAAGTTTCCTCAGTCAGGGATGCCGACCGGGTCATCGGACTGCTTGAGTCCATGGGCAAAGAAAAGCTCAGCCTCATCGTGAACAGGATAAGGTCCCGCCAGGTGAAGAAGGGGGAGATGCTGTCGGTCGAGGATATCGAGGACGTGCTCAGGATTAAGAAGATAGGGGTAATACCTGATGAAGAGAAGATGGTCGATTACACCAATAAGGGAGAACCGATAGTATTATCCAATAACTCAATCGCTGGAGAAGCTCTGATTAATATAGCAAAAAGGCTTATGGGGGAGGAAATACCCTTTGATGAGCTTACGGACAAAAAAGGATTTTTGAGTAGATTGCTAGGGGGTTGATTAATGTCACTATTCGGATTTTGGAGACGAAAAAAATCGGCAAATGTTGCAAAAGAAAGGCTCAGGATGGTTCTGTCTTACGAGAGAAAAGATCTGCCTCCGAATTTTACAGAAAAGATTCAGAACGATTTAATCAATCTCTTTCAAAAATATCCTCAATTCAATTTGTCCGATATAGAGATTAATGTGAAAGCGGGGAACCAAAGGGACGAGCTTTCTATATCTATTCCCTTTGTGGATCATCATCAGCATTGACCTGAAGTGGGTCATGGGTCCTCGACTGTGTCGGCACACCGAAGCTTGGAACTAAGGTGTGTCGCCGGACCGCTATTCCGTAGGCATCCGTCTTGAACGCGTGTTTTCTTGTTGACGGATAGAGTCATCTCCCGGCGGGGACGTTTCTTTCCGGCACCTTAGGTTTGCTTCTCTTTTGAATCGGGATACGTCTATATTAAAATACACAAGACCTGGCGAGAGACTGTCCCGAGGTCATGTATATGTGGACGCAGAAGGGCTGCATTAGTGCATCCCTTGCCCTCTCCTGGATAGTAACGGCGAGTTCCTGAGCCCTTGCTTTCTGACTTGACGCAACCTGAACCCACATCGATTCGGGGGATTCCCATTCGACTTTTTTGAAGGTTTTGAGCTGTGCAATTATGTGTGTGAAGTGGTTTTGCGTGGCCGTCAG
>JBIOKC010000282.1:0-2384 GCA_044451425.1 Thermodesulfobacteriota bacterium | reverse complement strand
TTCCTGTTCCTTCTGGGGCGCACAGCCTATGTACACACCGAAGTAACCGGGCTCTAGCCCGGGCGTATAGAAAGACGTCACGGTGTAGGCAAGGCTCTTCTTATCCCGGAGCTCTATGAACAGCCTCCCGCCCTGTCCCGAGAGAATGGTATTCAGCACCTCGAACGCATATTCGTCCTTGTCCTTGACAGGAGGAGCGAGGAACCCCATGATGATGTGCATCTGGGCCTTATCGGGTTTCGTTTCCACCTTCTCAGTCGCCTGAGTCGGGGGCTTTACCTGGCTTATCGCGGGCGCAGGAGTCGTCACTTTCTTCATCTCGCCGAATTTTTTCCTGATTACCGAAATGGCTTCGTCTTCATCGACGTCCCCCACCACGGTTATCACCATATTCTCGGGCCTGACGTACTTTTTATAGAAATGCCGGAGGTCGTCCCCGTCGAACTCCGTCACCGTCTCCGTGGTGCCGAGAGTGTTAAATCTGTACGGGTGCTCGCTGTAAAGGGTGGCAAGGAACAGATTGACGGTAGTTCTCAACAAGTTGTCTCCTTCCCTGTTTATCTCCGCGAGGATCTCGCGTTTCGCGCGCTCGATCTCCTGCGAGTCGAACGACGGGTGGAGAATTACATCCGAAAAAATGTCCATGGCCTCGTCGAAATTCTGACTCAGGGACTCGACAGTGACCCCGAAGCTGTTCCTGCCCGAGAACCCCTGTACTTCCCCGGCTATCGACTCAATCTCCTCGGCTATCTGCGCAGCGCTCCTCGACTCCGTCCCGCGCGTGAGCATGCGGGAGACGAAGTTTGACATCCCCTGCGTAGCGTCGTTCTCATACCTCACTCCGCCGAGAAAAGCGGTCCTCGCTGCGAAGAGGGGAACGCTTGTGTTCTTCTTAATGAGCAACGTTATCCCGTTATCGAGCACGTATTTCTTTACATCATCAGAAGGAGCCTTTGCCGTGGGCTCGCTCCGTCCCGCATTCGCCTGACTCTCCTTTTTCACTCCGGTAGAAGGTACGATTATCTCTTCCGTCAGTTCCTCACCAGCGACCGTAACTCCGGGGCCGTTCGAAGCCTTCCCGCCCCATTCCTGAGCGGCCTCATCGGACGCCTGCTTTACAATCTCCCTGACTTCCTCGTCCGTAATCGATTTCTGTCCCGTCGGAAGCAGAAATCCCGCCGTAAGATTGTCTACGGTGAGGTACTTATTGGCGACCGCCATTATTTTCTCGGGCGTCATTTTCTTCACCTTGTCCAGATACTCGTCCTCGTACCTGAAGTCGCCTGTTTCGACCTCGTAATAACCGATCTTCTGGGCCTGCCCCTGCATGGTCTCCTTCGTATAAAGAGCGTCGCTCTCTATATTTACTTTTATCTTCGAAAGCTCGATATCGCCCACAGGCCGGTATTTGAGCTTCATTATCTCTTTCATTATTTCTTTGAGCGCCTTCTTCGACTCCGAGGGGTCGAGGCTTCCGCCTATGACGAAAAGCCCTTCCCTCTTGGGCGTGTATGAATATGCATATATGTTGTTCGCAAGGCCTTTTTCCTCTTTTATATTCCTGTAGAGCCTTGAGCTCTCCCCTCCGCCCAATGTTTTAGACAACACGTCTATGGCGGGCGTGTCTTCAGCCTTGGCGTTAGGCGCGTGGAAAGCCAGTGAGAAATACCCCTCCTGAAGTGGCTTTTCCATGACGAAAGACTTCAGTCCATTCTGCCGAGGCTCGGGCGGGATATTGCATTCGGGGAGGCTCCTCTTGTGCAGCTTCCCGAAAGTCTCTTCTATCTTGGGCTCGATCTTCGCCGTATCGAAGTTTCCTACAATCACCAGTGCCATGTTGTTGGGCGCATACCACTTATGATAAAAATCCGTCACCTTCTTCCTGATTAGACTCTTCACGCCCTGCTCGGTCCCGATGATGGGTCTTCCGTAGGGGTGCTGTGTAAACGCCGTTGAGAATATCTTCTCACTCAGGTTCCTGCCCGGATTGTCCTCCCCGCGCCTTATCTCCTCGACCACTACCTCAAGCTCCTTCTGGAGCTCGTTCGGGTCGAACGTCGAATTTTCCATAGTGTCCGACAGCACGTCGAGCGCGGTGTCCAGGAATCTGCTCGCTATCACGACGTAGTAAACCGTTTCGTCGAATGAGGTAAATGCGTTGATGTCTCCGCCGCTCCCCTCGATCACCCCGGCTATCTCCCCAACTGCCCTTTTTTTTGTACCCTTGAACACCATGTGCTCATGGACGTGGGCGAGGCCGTACTCCCCTTCCTCCTCGCACGCGCTCCCCGTCTTCACCCAGACGTTCACTGCTACGACGGGGGCGGAGCTGTTCTCCTCGAGTATGATGGTCATTCCGTTATCGATCTTATATTTTGTTATAC
>JBIOKC010000281.1:0-2401 GCA_044451425.1 Thermodesulfobacteriota bacterium | reverse complement strand
TGCCTAGTGTATAAACCCGATTGTCCGAAAAAATCAGTTTAGATTTGCGCCCAAAGATGCTACAATTATTAATAAATAATAATTTGGGAAGGTGATTGTCATGGGTCAGGAAAACTTGGGGCAGGATTTGGAAATGCTGCGGGAAGATGTTACGAAGTTGAGAGCCGATTTGTCGCAGATTGCGAAATCGCTTCTCGAGAAAGGGAAGAACGAGACGGATTCGGCCAGGGACAAGGTGCTTGAAGAGCTTAGATTCGATATCCGGTCGGCGCGCGATAAGGGCAGGGAAACGGTCGGCACCGTGGAGAATAAGATTCAGGAAAAGCCCTTTATGAGTCTCCTTATCGCTTTCTTTATCGGACTTGTTCTCGGAAAGCTTTTTGACCGCAGGTAGGACTTGGCGAATTGAGGGAAATAATAAATCTACTATTAAGCTCGTTCAAACCCGACTACGCCGCTGTGCGGGGAATGATTCTTAGGCTGCTGGTACTATTCATAGTTTTCTGCATAGCGTCTGTAATTGCGGTTTTAGGGCTGGGCTTCATAGTATGGTCTTTATACTTGTATCTGGAAACTTTCTTAAATCCTTACATTGCCGCTCTGATCAGCGGTGCCGCGGCAATAGCAGTCGCTATTATACTAGTGTTGATTACGGGCCTCGCTACAGGCTATATGAAAGCGGGCGGAAAAACGAAGTTCAAACCCGAGCCCGGTCCTGCGGGTTTTGCATCCGATCCCCTGGAACTCATTGACAGGTATCCGCTCGAATCGGGACTCTCGGCTGCGATAGTAGGGTTCATCGTCGGGTCCTCTGCCGACGCTCCCAAGACCCTTACAGAGTTGTTGACGCTCCTCAAAGAAAGCGGACATAAGTAAGGGTCATTGACCCTCTGTTTATGTCCTCTTTCCTCCGGAAGCGCATTCTCTGATAAACCATTTGAAGATTCGATCGGAAAACTCCGAAACCTCGCGCTCCGGATGCCACTGGATTCCGAGTACGCATCGCTGCTCTCGGGATTCTATGCCTTCGACGATTCCGTCGGGCGCACGAGCAGAAACCTTTAAACCTCTCCCGAGATCTTTTACCGATTGATGGTGGTAGCTTTTTACGGGGAATAGTCCCACTTCTACGATGGAGCGAAGGAGCGTTTCATTCTCGACTACGACATCGTGAACCGCTCCTTTTTCATGAGGCAGGGACTCGGGCAGGTAAGAATAAATGTCCTGATAAAGGGACCCGCCGTAAAAAACGTTTAGGAGCTGCATTCCGCCGCATACGCCGAGAACAGGGATGTTTCCATTTCTGGCTTCCTTGAGTATTGCGAATTCGGTTTCTGTCCTTTCTATGCTCATAGGCCGCAGTTTCGGATGGGGCTCTTCCTTATAGAATTTCGGATCCATGTCCCTCGATCCCGGAAGCAAAAGGCCGTCTATGCAAGCGGCTGTTTCCTTTATCATTTCAGAATTTACGGGTATCGACGGTATGAGTATCGGAATCCCGCCGACTTTCGCTACGGCGAGAGCATATGCACCTTCGATTACGAAGTTGCCGTCTTTAATATCGCTTGTTATGCCGATCAAGGGTCTTTTGCGATTCATGCCTTCGGAATTACGAATGAGCCATAGTTAAGCTAAAGATATTTGTCCCTGCAAAAAAAGCAAGTTCGCACTCCCGCCGCGGAAAATATCTCTTTGACAAACACGATTACGCATTATTCTTATAACTTACTATCAGGGGCAGGCTCGATAATGCTGAAGGGCTTATATTTCATATTGATTTCCTTACTCACCGCTTCCCTTTTCTATATCTTTTTCGGATCATTGTTCAGTTACGATCATCCCTTTTTCAACCTCATGCTTTTTCCGGTCTTCATCGTGTCTCAGGTTATTCTGAGTCTCATAGTCTACGTCGTGTCCTTACGCGGGCGATCAGGAAAATTGAGGGAGAATTCGCCCGTCAGGGCCATTAAAACCGTTTTCATATTGGTGTCCGCCCTGATATTGTCCGCGATTTTCCCCGCGAGCGCTATGATCGGCCTCTATCCCGTGCAAATGGCGATGTTCCATCTCCTTATGCTATTCTATGCGGGCATATCGCTCGGAGCGGTGAGTGCGTCCGTGGTTATTTTCCTCTGTAGGAACGGCAATTACGTGTCCCTACTCAACAAGTATTTGTTTACGTTTGCAGTGCTGCTGTCGCTTGGTATATCTTATATGACGTTGTTCATGTTCGTGAGGCTGCCTGTCAGTTAGACTTATTTAAATTTAGAAACGGGGGAATATTAATATAATGCGCGGGCCTTTAAGATTTGTGGCGCTTTTTGCTCTTCTAACACTCATGCTCACCGGGTGCGAGGCAATTAAAGGTCTCTTCAACCCATTTCAGGGCAAGTGGAGAGCG
>JBIOKC010000280.1:0-2403 GCA_044451425.1 Thermodesulfobacteriota bacterium | reverse complement strand
GCCCCAAGGTCCGGATTCGAACCTGCTTTATCAGGATATAGTTGTCCCCGTAGGTGCCCAGGTGGCTAGTTCGGCGATTGTATACGCTATGAATCAGGCCGAAGAACTGGGTTACATCATAGGAGACGGGCTGACACTCAACGGGTCCAATCAGCAGATGCGCGTCGATATTATGGACCCCACGGCTGATCGGTTCGACACAGGGGACGGGAGTGCTGGAGAACCTCTTTCAGACCTTGCCCGGAGATCCGAACAGCATCTGATACACGACTCTTCACTTCGACCTCTCTTCACTTCGACCTCACCCCTTACGCTGGGACGACGGTGAGGTTCAGGGCCGCGGTGGTAGTAACGGAAGCTCCTCTTTTAGGCTCGGTTAACGCGGTGAGCTGTATAGTGAATGAGTAGAAGAATATAACGACTCTCTACGAATGGGGAATGATCGCGGCTGCTGCGGGGCTGATGACGATAGGCGTGTTCTTCGCTGTGAGGCGGAAGAAGGCGCGGGTGATATAGAAGGGATATATAATATGATAGATAATTGATGAAACGATCCCGAATCGAGTCCGGGACACGGTTCGGTATGACGAATAATATATGAGCCTCTTCCCTCAGAGCGAGGGAAGGTGATTTTTGTTTCAGCTTCAATTTTCTCCACCTTCATGGGAAGGAAAGACAAGAAAGACAATTATTATTTTCTTCTCTTCCTAGATGAAAAAAAGCAAAAATCATCCGACAGCACATACTTTGCTGAAAACAGACTATCTCGACTAAAATCTTTTAATTTCTCCTGCATCCCTAAAAGATTTTTAAGTCTCGATAATCTATTTTCCTAACGCAAATTCTGTGAATGTCGGGGAGGGAAGAAGACGGGATTGCCGCGCTGCTTCAAAGATTCGGAATGACGCGTAAAACCCGGTCTATTTCGGCTCGGGCGACGGTGCGGCTTGGGGCTCCCGCTTAATCTGCCGCTCCGTAACGCGGGGGTTGAGCTTGGCGCTATAATAGAGCACCGATATGATCGTGTTCACGTTCCCGCCTTCCAGCGTTAGGAATACCTGCGTCAGGGGCGTCTGCCACGAAGCTTGGAGAATCAGCCTGCCATCAGTCACGGCCTTGCCGAATTCCTCGGGCTTGTCCGTGTGCGACTCGTCTTTCCAGATTTTGTCGTCCTGCAATGGCTTTCCATATTGAGCCGTAAGCACGCCTTTCAGCTTCTCGTAGTCCTTCACGTATTGCTGCGGGTCCGGGTATTTGTTCGTTATGGCGTATCCGCCGAGGACCAGCTTGTCGCTCGTGAAGAGGTAGCCTATCTCCGAGTCGTATCCCTCGTACTTTCCCCTGTAAGTAATTGCGAGGTTGTAGGGCGGGAGCTTCGATTCGGTAACGGGTGCCATGTCCTCGGTGAGTTTCACCTGCGCCGGGGACATGCCCCAGCGGGTCTTGCGGAAGTCGTGATCCGGGTCCTTCTCGGCACGGGCGGGGATGATGAAGGGGGCGATTATCATTAACGCCAGGACCGCCAGGGCGATTGGTTTCTTCAATGTGTTTTCTCCAGCGTAAGATTATACACGGATGTTGTCGAAAGGGGTTTAGAAAGGAATGATTGCCGCTATTGCAATCGGCGCGGAGGGTTAAATTTCTTCAGGCGCGCCGTCCCTTCTGCTTCGCTCAGGACAGGCATGGCGCTATACGTGAATCGAGTCGCTTCGATTTTCGTTTGCGGCAGACCAGTCCAGGACTCCAACGGGGGGCTAGCCGCTGCGTTTAAGTGACGAAGCGGTGTTCTTTAAAACGAAGAGGTCGAAAATCACTTCTTTCCCAGCTCCTGAATTACCCTTTTGAGAAACTCTTCCTTCTTTTTCAAGCCTTCGCGAAAATCCATGTTTTCCGTATCAGCGATTTCCATTCTCAGGTCAGAGAGGTAGCTCGTGAGGACCTCGTTCAACATTTCCGCTTCTGCTGCGGTCAAATTTAGCTGCATAATTGGTCTCCTTCATTGGGATTTCCCAAACGCCTTAATGTTAGTTTATCGGGCGGAAATTGCAAGTGGGGGAGGGGGGCGACTTTCCTGTCGAATCGAGTTCCGCTTCCAGCTCCCCGTCCCCCTTACGTCGGGACCGGTTTAAGCAGGGCCGCAGCTGGCGACTTGACACGCCGGGGCGAAATAAAATACCCTGATGCTACGAATCGACTGAGGTGTGCTATGAACGGCAACGATGATTTTATCAGATGCTGGAAAGAGATACTCGTTCCGAAATGGAACAGATTCCGTCATCTGCTTTCCGGAAACGGAGCGGTGCACAGCGCCATGGCCTATGACTATTTTCAGATCAAGCCAGGCGACAGGGTGCTGGACATCGGCTGCGGCTACGGAGAGACGTGCATTGAGATGGGTGGGAT
>JBIOKC010000279.1:0-2404 GCA_044451425.1 Thermodesulfobacteriota bacterium | reverse complement strand
TAGCTATAAAGTCGTAATTTGTATCGGTTTGTTAAAGGAAGCTAAACTGCGCTATAAATATCGTGCTGGTTATTAAATATACGTTATAACATCCTGGAATACATATTTATATTATGCTTTACACGAGTATTTTGTTATAGATGTCGAGACCGCTTGGGATTAGCGGGAAGGAGATTGACCCGGCTTGAACAAAATATGGGCCATAATCAGGAAGGACGTTCTGACGGAGATGAGGACTAAAGAGCTCTTCACCTCAATGCTGACATTCTCGCTTCTGGTCACGGTAATATTTAGCTTCGCTTTCGGGTTTTCTATAGAGCTTGTTAGGCTAGCCGCTCCCGCCATGCTCTGGATAACGTTCACGTTCGCGGGCATCCTCGGACTCTCCCGCTCGTTCGCTCTCGAGAAGGAAGGAAACGCAGTACTGGGTCTCCTCCTTACCCCCACGGACAGGAGCCTCATATACTTCGGCAAAATGATAAGCGGAACGATCTTCGTTTTCATAGTCGGCATAGTAATCGTCCCGATGTTCGTTCTCTTCTTCAATCTCGGATTCCTCGCCACGCTCATGCCTCTCATCCCCGTAATGTTCCTCGGCGCTCTCGGTTTCGTCTCCGTGGGCACTCTGTTTTCGGCTATGGCCGTCAATACACGGCTCCGCGAGGTTTTACTGCCTATTTTGCTCTTCCCCATAATAATTCCGCTCATAGTAAGCGCTGTGAAGCTGACGGGGCTCGTGCTGGAGGGCAAGACTCTCTCCGACGGCTCTTCAGCTTTACAACTCCTCATTGCATTCGATATAATCTTTATTGCCGCGTGCGCCGTGGTCTTCGAATTCGTGATCGAGGAATCGTAGGAGGCGATTCAACAGGAGCCGGATAATGAGAAAAGCACTCGTAGTCCTCACGTTCATAGGCATGGCGGATTCCCTTTATACGGCCTTCGTTTACGCGCCTACCGAACCCAAGATGGGTCATATACAGAGGATTTTCTATATCCATATGGGGACTGTCTGGGTTTCGACCGTGGCGTTCGTACTCGTGTTCGTATCCAGCATAATGTACCTGTGGAAAGAGAGCAGGAAGTGGGACATTCTCGCATACTGCTCTGCCGAGATTGGCGTTGTATTCCTGACTATCACGATACTGACGGGCGCTATCTGGGCGAAGCCCATATGGGGAACATGGTGGACATGGGACCCGCAGCTGACTACGACTTTCATACTCTGGATACTCTACATCGTTTACCTCGTTCTCCGCTCTTCCGCGGGCAACGACACGAAAAAGGCCAAATTCGCCGCGGTATTCGGGATTATAGCGTTTTTAGACCTGCCGCTCGTGTATATATCCGTGAGGGTTATGAGAGGCATATCCCCGGTCGTGTTCGGACCCGGAGGCGGGGGCATTGCCCCTGAAATGATGTCCGCGCTCCTTATCAATCTCGCTGCCTGCTCCCTTTTATTCGTCTTGCTCCTCCTAGAGCGTATGGACCTCGAGCGTATGAGTGACAAGCTCGCGGGCCTAAAGGCACGCAGGGGCTGAGACGGATGTGTTTCGTCGTTCATGAAAGGGCAGCTTCAGACTTGAAAAGCTAAATGAATATCGCTATGTAATTACTCTACAACAAAGTAAAATTAACTAAATGGCTTCCTTTCTGGCTCAAGGCGATGGATACAAAGGGCAACATGTACGACTACTATATCACCGCTGCGGTTGTAGTCGGTCTCATTGAGTGCTTCTTCGGCTATAGGATCCTGAGGTTTCTTCTCGGCGTTCTGGGCTTCATCGTAGGGGCTGTTGTGGCCGGAAGCCTCGCTTACGAGCTCTCTAACAGCAGCGATCTCATATCCATAGTAGCCGGTATAGCGGGTGGTCTCATTGGCGCTTTCATCATGTATACCCTCTACATAGTCGGCTTATTTGCGATAGGAGCTGCTTTAGGCTTCATGATATCCTCCTACATATTCGGTATCTTGAACAAAGACACCGTTATGTATATGCAGATAGCCGCTGCCGCAGTTGTAGGCTTGCTCGCTGCCGTATTCCGGAAGCCCGTTCTTATACTGGCGACGGCGTACGGGGGCTCTTATGCCGCTGTTACGGGTGTTTCATATTTGATTTCAAAAAATTTCGATCCCCTGGACCCTAATTTCCTGAGTTCGCTCGGCGAGGACCAGCTCTACAGGATGGCGATAATATGGTTTGGCCTCGGGGTATTCGGACTTGTTGTACAGCTTATGACGCTTCCGAAGACGGAGGAGGCCGGGGACAAAACGGACGACTCCGGGGCTGCGGAAGATACGGAAGATGAGAGCGAGGAGGATGAGGATGAGGATGAGGGAGGGTGAGTCCGAATCGAAGTCGATCCTGGCGGATTATGCCTAAAGTTAGACATTGACCGCGGG
>JBIOKC010000278.1:0-2420 GCA_044451425.1 Thermodesulfobacteriota bacterium | reverse complement strand
TTTGATTTTTTTATCGCGTATGATTTGAGTTTTTCAGGGTCCTGATTATTGTTGATGCGTCTTGTTGTTACTGTTAACTTCATTTTTCTTTTTCCCTTTCTGAGCTGCTCGTGCCGAAGAAGATGGTATTTTAAGGGTTTTTCTGTATTTTGCAACAGTCCTTCTTGCAACTATTACGTTTCTTCTTTCAAGTATTTTCGAAATATCCTCATCGGAGTAGGGGCTCTCCGGCATCTCATCCGCTATTATTTCCTTTATCATCGATTTTACCCTTTCGAACGATACTTCCTTGCCGTGCGAAGTCTCTATTTTCCTTGAGAACAGGGATTTCAGCTCTATCGTGCCCTGAGGGGTCTGGATGTATCTCCTGCTCGTGATGCGGCTCACAGTGGATTCGTGAACCCCTACCGCCTGCGCCACGTCTTTCAGTATCAGGGGCTTTATGTAGTCTTTGCCGTGTTCGAAATAGTCCCTCTGTACATCGACGATCTTGGATATGATCTTCTTTACGGCTGCTTCCCGCTCGTCCATACACTTTATGATCCTCTGCGCGGCTTCTATCTTCTCTTTGAGGAACTGTCTTGCGTCGGGAAGGAGGCTTTTTTCCTTCTTTAGCAGATTCCTGTAATAGTTGCTAATCCTCACCCTGGGGAAATCCCGGTTGAGCTGTATCTGGAATTCGTTCCCGACTTTATATACATAGAAATCGGGAGTTGCATATTTTTCGAGGTCCTTTTCGTAGTATGGTCTCCCCGGCTTCGGCTCAAGTGTTGATATAAGAAGAAACGCTTCCTTAATCTCCTCTGCCGTACAGCCGAGGTTCTCGGCGATGTCAAAAAAGTCCTTGTTCTCAAACTCTTCGAGATGACCGTCAACGAGCTTGAATTCGGTTGAGTCCTCGATATATCCGAGGTCGAGCAGCTGGATCTTGAGACATTCTTTAAGGTCTCTGGAGCAGGTACCTGTGGGGTCAAAACCGGCTTGAATCCTGTGCAGTACGTCCTCGATCGTCGAGACAAGCTCCTCATAACTCTTTTCGGGGACCGAGTCGTTTTTTTCTCTTACCGGCTCTGTTGGGCTTTCATCCTTCCCTTCTTCTCGGCTATGATCTCCGTGAAGATAAAAGCCGGCGATTTCCTCAATATTTAATTCGAGGTATCCGTCCTCGTTCGTGTTTCCTATGATAATCGACCCTATTTGTTTCTCTTCGGCTGTGAAATCGGACACCTCGAGCTGCCATTTAAGGTGTTCTATAAGCGAATCTGGCGAGCTGATCCTGTTTTCCCAGGCGGATTCTTCCTCGCTGTCGTCTGTATATTGTCGTGAGGAGTAATGCGGCATATCGCCGTTGTCGCTCCCGAACAGGCGATTGTCAGCGGCTATTCCGAATTCTGTGACTTCTTCAGAAGACCCGTTTTCATTTTTCTCCCTGGGCTCCTCTTCTTCCTCCAGTGTCGGGTTTTCGATGAGCTGTTCTGCTAGGTAGTCCTTAAGCTCAAGAGTCGTCATCTGTATGAGCTTGAGGAAGAGCTGAAGCTCCTGAGTCAATATCAGGCGATGCTGAAGTACCTGCCTTTGAGACGTAGTCTGGCTTAAATTAACACTCATGACCGGCTCTTGTGTTAGAAATTAGAAATCCCCGTCAAATTTTATGCCAATTGTTATATATATTGTACAATCTTATAACCCATTTGTCTAAAATTCTAGTGGTTTCTCATGTATCCGCGACGATGGAGCGGGTTTATACACCCTAGTTTTTCTGGGTTAAGGTGAGCCGGGATGGTATAATTTTATCCGGTTCATAAGAAGGTATTTCGGAATGGAACTTCAGGGTCTCGGAAAACTTATAATTATTGCGGGGATATTCCTCGTCGTTATAGGCTTGCTGCTCACCTTGGCACCTAAAGTACCCTTTATAGGAAAGCTGCCGGGGGATTTTTACTTTAAACGCGGAAACGCTTCTTTTTACTTCCCACTCGCTTCATCGATACTCATAAGTATAATCCTGTCGCTAGTTCTCAATTTTATTATGCGGAAGAAGTAGGCGGCTGTTCATCGGGTTTGGGAAGGGACTGCCCAACTCCTTTCTTTGGACATGTGAGTTTCGTACGCACTTATCTCGACCTCATTATGGAGGGTGAGCGCTATATCATCCAGTCCTTCGACAAGGGTCCTCTTCTTGAAGGGGTCTATTTCGAAACCCGCTTTCCATCCGTCCTCGCCTTCTACGGTCTGTGATTCGAGGTCGGCCGTGAGTTTGTAGCCCTTCTTGGAATTTACTTTTGAGAACAGCACTTCAACCGTATCTTCGTGAAGAACTACGGGCAGTATGGAGTTCTTAAAACAGTTGTTATAGAAGATGTCCGCGAACGAAGGGGCTATTATCACCCGGAAACCGTATTCCCTGAGCGCCCACGGTG
>JBIOKC010000277.1:0-2421 GCA_044451425.1 Thermodesulfobacteriota bacterium | reverse complement strand
TATTACAGTTTTTTACCGGGTCTGATTATTTCGGGGGCAGGGTTCGGGTTAGCCATACCTTCTATAACCACGGCCGCTGTAGACGCTGTCCGGGAATCGAGACCAGCCTCGCCGGAGGCATCGTATATATGTTTCAGCTGGTCGGAGGCGCGCTCGGCTTGGCCATAGTCACCACGATATTCACGTATGCGGCTAAGAGAGACGTCACGGATAAGATAAGCGGTTACGGACTGAAGCTGTCGGAGCAGTATAAGGCGGATATCCTCAGTTTCATTCTGGGGAGCGGTAGCAAGCACTGATCTGCGGCTTCGGCCAGTCGACGTTTAACGACTTGTATCAGTACATTCTCCATGCCTATATCACGGGTCTTAAATCCGGTCTTGGGTTTGCCATCAATGTCGTGGCGGTCGGGAGCCATCCTGCCCTTTTTCATCGAACATAGGAAGGCCGCGTGATTAACCGGGGTTTCCGTCTCGACGATATCACGGAAATTCTGATTGTGGAAGCAGTATAATTTAGTTAACCTTATTATAAGGAAGGTGTTTTCCATTATTGTTCATTAACGCCGGTAAATTCCTGATGCTCGGATTTTCTAATTGAAAAATTATATAAAGGTTTATGTTTTTTTTGGAGCAGGCTTCGGATTAATCATAATTCTTGCCGTCTTGTCCCTAATGTTCGTCAAAAAGCTCGTAACGCCCGAGCGCGTCAGAGAGGAACTGCTCGTTTATCTTTCGGAAAAGATAGGCGGCGCAGTCGAATTCGAAAACGTCGAGATTAATTTCTTTCCCGGTCCGCACGTTGTGCTGAAGAGGGGGACATTTTCAGTCCAGGATAGGCTCCAAGGGAGCTTCGAGACACTGATTGTGTATCCTAAGGCTCTCCCGCTTCTGAAAGGTGAATTCGAAGTCTCGAGCCTCAAGATAATAAAGCCCGTAATAAAATTGCTGATAAAGGAAGTCCCCGCGGAAGGGAGTGGGGAGGGCGAAGGATTCGGAGTATTCAGGAACGACGCTGGCCGGGCCTTGAGCTATCTCGATGCCCACGGGAGAGGGCTTAATGCCGAGATGGAGAACGGGACTCTCATAGTGCAAAAGGACTCGGCTCATGTTTTGAGCTTCAGCGCTGTGAATGCCGAAATTGCGCTTCCGGACGACGGACTAAGGGTCGAAATCAGTAGTGAGTCGAATCTCTGGGGCGCATTTGATTTTAAATCAACGATCGACCTGAGGGATTACAAGGGCTCAGGCAGCCTGGTCATAAATGACGGCAAGCCTCACAGGCTTATGAATTTTTACATGCCTGATAAAAAGCTCTTCTCGGACTCCTCCATTAATCTGTCAATGAAGTTCAGCACCTCGGATTTAAAGATGTTTCAGGCCAGGATCTCGGCTTCCGCGCCTAAATTAGTGCTGACCGGTCATGACAAGGAGCTTGGTATAAGCACGGGTGTTATCAATGCCGATCTCTACATCGACGGACAGAAGCAGGTATTTACGCTTGAGAGCGCAAAGCTTATTAATCCCGGGCTCGATCTCAGCGGGAAATACACAGCGGAAACGAATCCCGACCGGGTGTCTCTGTCTCTCCTCGGGAATAATGTTAAGGTGGGTTCAGTAAGGGACGGCGCCCTTTTCATAGCGGGTGGGGATGAAGTGGTCGACAGCATATTCGAGGTCCTGAGAGGTGGGACAGTCCCTGGAATTAAGCTCGATGCGAAGGCCGGAACATTCAGGGATTTGTGGAGGAAGGGCAATTTCAGGATTGAGGGCAGCATGGTGGACGGTGAGATACATATACCGGGGGTGGATTTCGACTTAGTCGGTGCAAGCGGGAACGCGGTCATAGCGGACGGTATGCTGAAAGGATATAGCCTGAGAGGCAAGCTGGGCAACTCCACGGGCAATGACGGTACTCTCCTTGTGGGGGTAGAAGGACCCGCCGGGCCTCTCGATCTCGATGTTATGATAGACGCCGACCCGGCTCAGATTCCCCCTGTTCTCAAGCAGTTTGTTCATGATGAGAGCTTCGAAAAGGAGATGGATCTCATAAAGGATGTGAAAGGCACAGCGAAAGGAAGGCTTGTTGTCTCGGGCCAAAAAGGATCCGCCGAGGCAAAGGTTAACGTGTCCGAGTTTCAGATATCCGCCGACTACGGCCGCTTTCCCTATCCGGTGAGCGTCAAGGGAGGCACATTCGATTATGAGGACATGAAGATCGACGTCGCGGGCCTCGATGTTTCGATGGCTAAATCGAGCTCTTCCATCGCGTCCGGCTTCTACCAATGGAAGGATAACGATTACCTTATCGTTACCTCTACCAATACGACTGTCGATCTCGGTGAATTTTACCCCCGGCTCGCTTCGTTCGTTTCACTCAAACCCCGTCTGAAGGATATCGAGTCGGCCCGTGGAATTGCAT
>JBIOKC010000276.1:0-2452 GCA_044451425.1 Thermodesulfobacteriota bacterium | reverse complement strand
TGTCGCGAAGGAATGCCTGAGTGTATGAGGGCTGATTTTCTTCGTAATACCCGCTTTAAGGCCATGGTGCTTTATTATCTTCCAGAACCCCTGGCGTGTCATTCCCTTGCCCAGCCTCGTTACGAAAAGCGCTTTCGCGTCCCTCGATTTAAGGAGGGCGGGGCGCGACGTGCCGAGGTATTCGAGGAGCTTGCTTCTCGCCATGTCGCCCATCGGGACTACTCTTTCCTTAGACCCCTTTCCGTAAACGACTACGAAGCCGAGCTCGAAATTCACTTCATTGAGCTTTAATCCCACGAGCTCGGATACCCGGATTCCCGTAGCGTAAAGCAATTCCAGCATCGACACGTCCCTTAGTCCCTCGGGCGTTGTTTCATCGGGGGCGCTGAGTATCCTCTCCACTTCGTCGAGCGTGATTACCCCCGGTATGCCCTTTTTCATTTTGGGCGTACGGATGCGGGCCGCCGGGTCTTCGTCGATAATCTTCTCCAGCAGCAGGTATTTGAAGAACTGCCTCAGCGACACGATGCTCCTTACAACGGTCGTCGCGTTAGAGCCCTTGTCTTTAAAGCGGGAAAGGTAATCGAGTATATGGTTGTATTTTATTTCATTCGCAGAGCCGGGACCGTTCTCTTCAACATACCGGATGAAGTTCCTCACGTCCCTGCCGTAGGATTCGAGTGTGTTTTCCGAAAGCCCCTTTTCAACGGCAAGGTAGGAGAGAAAGGAGTCGAGTAGGACGTCCATGCTTGAACATTCTACTACATCAGGTGCCCATTTCCCAAGAGCTGAGATACTTTTTCTGCTCCGGCGTGAGCTTGTCTATTTTTACGCCCATAGCCTTGAGCTTCATCCGCGCAACTGTTTGGTCTACCTGAGGCGGTACTTCATATACCTTTTTTTCAAGCTTCTTTGCTTTCTTTACGACGAATTCCGCGCATAGCGCCTGATTTGCGAAGCTCATGTCCATAACGCTCGACGGGTGTCCTTCGGCGGCGGCCAGGTTTATGAGCCTCCCGTCCCCGAGCACGTTTATGCGCTTTCCTCCCCCGATTGTGAATTCCTCGACATACTCCCTTATCAAACGCTTGCCTTTCGAGATTTCCTTGAGGCCTTCCAGGTCGAGCTCCACGTTGAAGTGCCCGGAATTGGATATTATCGTTCCATCCTCCATCGTTTTAAAATGCTCTTTTCTTATGACGTTGATGTTTCCTGTTACGGTGCAGAAGATATCGCCGATTCTGGCGGCGTCAGCGATCGGCATAACCCTGAAGCCGTCCATGACCGCTTCGAGCGCCGCGAGCTCGTCGATCTCCGTCACGATTACGTTCGCCCCCATGCCTCTCGCCCTCATGGCGAGTCCCTTCCCGCACCAGCCGTACCCGCAGACGACGAAAACCGTGCCCGAGATGAGCCTGTTCGTGGCCCTTATTATTCCGTCGAGAGTGCTTTGCCCGGTGCCGTAGCGGTTGTCGAAGAGATGCTTGGTATTCGCGTCGTTAACCGCTATTATCGGATATTTGAGAACTCCGCTCTCCGCCATGCTCCTGAGACGTATCACTCCCGTGGTCGTCTCTTCGGTGCCGCCTATGACGCCTTTTAGCTTTTCCGTCCTTGTTTTATGGAGCGTGGAAACGAGGTCGGCCCCGTCGTCCATCGTGATATGCGGAGACATGTCGAGCGTACTGTTGATGTGGCCGTAGTATGTCTTTGTGTTTTCACCCTTAATCGCAAAAACGGAGATGTCGTGTTCCTTTACAAGGTAGGCCGCCGCCGCGTCCTGCGTGCTGAGCGGATTCGAGGCGCACAGCACTACGTTCGCGCCGCCTTCTTTAAGCGTGATTGCGAGGTTCGCCGTCTCGGTCGTTACGTGCAGGCATGCGGCGATCGTCACGCCCATAAGAGGCTTTTCTTTCTTAAACCTTTCTGCGATAAGCGAGAGAACCGGCATTTCCTCGGCTGCCCATTCGACTTTAAGCTTCCCTTCCTTTGACAGTTTCAGGTCTTTTACATCATATTTCATAGTTACCTCCATTTTAAATTGATTGTGTGTTGCGAGGGAGAATTTCAGCAGACTGCTTTCAGCAGGTCGTTTACCCGGTCGGTTTTTTCCCAGGTGAACCCGGAACCGAATCTTCCGAAGTGACCGTAAGCAGCGGTCTCCAGGTATATAGGCTTTAGGAGATCGAGAGTGCTTATTATCCCCGAAGGGCATAGATCGAATACCTCTCTTATGGCGTTCGATATCTTTTCTTCGGGCACAACGGATGTGCCGAACGTTTCAACCAAAATGGAAACGGGCTCTGGTACGCCTATTGCGTATGCGAGCTGGACCTCGCACTCATTGGCCAGGCCCGCGGCTACTACGTTCTTCGCCACGTATCTCGCCATGTATGCGGCGCTCCTGTCCACTTTGGACGGGTCTTTCCCGGAGAAAGCTCCCCCTCCGTGC
>JBIOKC010000275.1:0-2460 GCA_044451425.1 Thermodesulfobacteriota bacterium | reverse complement strand
TCATGGGAGTGCCCTCGAAAAGAGACGGAAGTAGAAGAATATCGATGTCCCGAAGAAGCTCCGTAGCGTCTTTTCTCCATCCCAGCATCAAAACGCGATCCTCAAGATTGTTTGAGGAAATGAAGGATTCGGTCTCCTCTCTCAAATCTCCGTCGCCGATCAAAACGAAATATACATCTTTAGTTCCCATAGAGACTATACGAGCCGCTTCAAGCAGATAGCTTATGCCTTTCTGGGGCGTAAGACGGCCAATGAACCCTATGAGCTTGGAATCTGTACCGAGCTTGAGTTCGCTCCGCAGTCTGCCTCCGGCTTTCCCGAAATTTATTGGTATGTCCACTCCGTTGTGGATTACCTCGATTTTGTCGGCCAGTATATGCCTTTCCACCAGACGTTCTTTTGTGAAATCGGAGACAGTTATAATACTGTCGAAGAATTTAAGTGAAGCATCTCCTAGATAGTCATAAATCCGTATCCTCACCGACGAGTCTGTCGATATGTGCTTAGTCGATACTATGATGAATGAGTTCGCGATTCTTTTTAACAGGGCCGAAAATATATATCCCTTATAACCGTGAGAGTGCAATATTTGCGGGTGTGAATCGAGGCAGATTCGTCTTAGAGCCATGAAAGCCCCTATATCCAATATGCCCGTCGAAGGAATGACACTTACCGGTATTCTGTGCTCGTTTAGCGACTCTAGAAATGAATTGTTGCCGGAACGTTTAAAGTAAACTACCTTTGTATCGAACCCACGTTTTATCTGCTCAATGGCCAGATTAGATATTACCCTTTCCACTCCATATACCTCGCCCCCGCCGGTATATATGTGCAATATTTTCATTTAATTTTGCCTATGCTTATTTATTACCTCTAAATAGAAACTTACGATAAGAATCGATTTTCCCTTTAATGCCGTATAAGTAATCCGCATTGAAAGATACTAAGGCGGCTACGATTAGTAGCAGGGCTTCCAATGATTCCCTAATAAAGAAACAAAAAGTGAAATCGAAGTTTTTTTTCCAGAAGTAAATATGGTTGTAACTCTTGTAATATGTTGAGTTCCGGTCTCGCCTTGTTGTTCCCAAAATATGGTCGGCTTTAGCTTCGGGATCGTAGATGAGTTTAAAGTTCTTCTTTACCCTTAAAGAAAAATCGGTCTCTTCCCTGTAACAGTTGCCCTTGTAGTTTTCATCGAATTTCAGGCCCCTGACTTTACCAGCTTTATAGGCCATTGTAACCCCCGGCAGGTGATCCACTTCGGTCCTGGACGGCCCGTCGAAAGCTGTTGATACATACCCGCATTCGGTAATTGAGCCGATCTTATCGCTGCCGAATAAATACTGAATCAGACCTAAGCCCGCTACTTCGGCTTTTCGCAGAGTTCCTTCGTCTCGGTGATTTATCACCTTCCCCGTAAACCCTCCTACTTCTTCGTTTTCTAGGTTTTGAACGGCCACAAGTATCCAGTTCTTATCGAGTATGCAATCGTCGTCGAGGAAAATGACAATATCGTCCTCTTCGAGCTCGGTCTCCGCCCTGCTGAGCGCGTAATTCCTGGCATCGATCATGCTGTTCCTCTTCTTGCTCACTACCTCTTCTCTCGTATAGTTTTCGAGGTACGCCAGTTCGACACTTTTAAACTTAGACAGAAATTCTTCCCAGTCTCCGCCTATGCTGCCTCTGGGGGTTATTAACAAAATTTTATAAGGCCGTAACGATTGATTCTCCAGGCTCTCAAGCTCTTTTCTAAGTGCATCCCTGACGAATAATGTGGGAATTGCTACCAGTACTTTCATATATGACATTTTACCAATAAATTCATTTCATTCTGTCCATTACATTCTTCAAGTCTCGGCTACTTTCGGTTTTCTCCCAGGTGACTTTATATTTACCGGTGATGAACTCTATCCATGCCAGAACGTATGAATGCTGCAGGACTAGAAAGTAATAAAGATTCCGTATAAGGCCTTTCTTAAAAACAATGCCGGTGATTATGAACACTGTAACAACTACAGCAGCCGTTAATACAAGCGCCTCGTATTTGTTTTCGTAGTCGGATGCGAAGAATAAATAGCAAAGAGCTACGAGCAATATCAGCGTCAGTATTGGGGTAAAAAGACGCAGTGTACGGTGAAAGAAAAACAGCATATTAAATGGCAGTAACTTCGGCTTAGCTATCATATCAATATGCTTGAATACGACTTGTAAAGCCCCAACCGCTCTTCTCTTCTTCTGTTTTATCAGGTCCTCCGTATTCTCGACGCTGGGCTCGTAAACTCTGGCGCTTGGGACATAAATCACCTTGTACCCCTTTTTTATTATTTGTATGGTTAGGTCCAGGTCTTCGGACAGAGCTCTTTCGTCTAGTACGAGTCCAAGACTTTTTCTAAATGCATTAAATTCTCCGCTGAAATTAGTAAGTGAGTATATACGACTCTCCGTCTGTCTTATATAGTC
>JBIOKC010000274.1:0-2465 GCA_044451425.1 Thermodesulfobacteriota bacterium | reverse complement strand
CTCTAGAAGGGTTCTGATTTCCGAAAAATTATTCTCAAACTGATGTAACACATCTTGTATGAGTTTGAGCATCTTTCTGAATTTAACTTGCTCAGTCTCCAGTATATATACACGTTCCCCCATGTAAGCGAAGTTGACAAGTTCCGCGTCAAGTGTAAGAGATGCACTCAGGGCATTGACAGAAACAACCATTCCCGACGTCTTCAATACCGTATCTTTTAACTCTTCCGCCTCTTGTTCTAGGACCTCCTTGAATTTTGGATCATGTCGCCAACGATAAAGAGTACGCTGGGTTATGCCGACTTTTCTGGCCATCTCTGTGTATGAGAGACTGTTCCCTCGTATAAACTCTAGAATAGCCATCTGCTGTTTCGGACTAAGCTCATGGTATTTCGATTTATTATTCATTTTCTTCTTTCCTCTATACTCCAAGAGATAGCTAAGATTTTTTGTTTCTCAAGTAAAATATAAGGTTCCCTCGGGCTTCGTATATTAAAGCTGATGCTTCCCTATTTTCTTTAATAATTAAGTGATACCAGTTTATTCTATTGTCTGTTAATAAAATATAATAGATATTATTACTCTACTGTCTATTAAAACACGACCCTTTTTCTTTGTTACATAACTCACTGTCACTACAGAATATTAATAATTGTTTTCGATTTTGACAATTTTTTCGATCATCTCTTTCATCGTCTAATATAGGAAATATCGCAAAATGCGGATCCTGCAATTACTTACCCATTTGCATTGGTAATATCATCCTCGGATTCGAGCACAAGTATATGTTGACACTTACGCAAATGGCCTTAGGCCCTCTCGAGGTGAGCTAGGCAGCCGAAATTGGGTACGTCATACATTTGCGGAATCAGGCATGAAATTAACGAAATAATTTCTGTCTCACTCCCGGGAGAGGTGCAGCCCCTACACTTTTAATCCAAATCATAGTAAGCCACCCTTCTTCTTAAATAATATATGAGCTTGGATGATGCAGAATATTCTAGCTTCGGCTCGGCATTAAATAAGCTGCCTGTTTGAACTTCGGGGATTGTGAAATCGGTTCATACCTGGCCGCAAGTCCGGAATAATTTCACTCGGAAATAAATATGAATGATAAAGAATATGACTATCATAATAATTATTGTGACTCGGCTATGCTGATATTGATAACGTTAAACATTATCTGTGGATTATGACGTGTAAGGAATGGAAATCTCTCATCTTTCGGAATTCGGTTCTCGAGTTTTCAGCCCGCGAAATCCCTTTTATTCCTCGCGCTTGTTTTCATGTAGCATTATGACTTTTCAAAAGAAATGACGGAGGGCCAAAGCAGCTCGCTCAGCAGACAGATAATGAGTAAAAAATCAGGGCGAAGAATGGGGAGCGGAATAGCAATAACCAGCAGGTAAGCCGGAATGAGACTAAGCCGTTTGCTCGGAGTAAGAGCGTCTCCTAGAATCAGACTCAGGATCAGAAAATTCAGGAGCTAGTGAAGAAACTCAACAGCGTGAGCAAGGAGCTTCAGCAGTTAAAATCTCAGGGGATTCCCGACGATAGATTAAAGTCAATCGAAGAAAAATTAAGCGTCCTCGCCGATGAGATCAACAACATCAAGCGGGCCTCTGTAGTTCCCGAGACTACTTATGAGCAGGGGTACGGCGGAGGCCCTGCGGCCTCTAAAGTTTATCTCTAGAATAGGGGCTTATCGATCGGAGGATACGATGAGCTTTAGTCGGTCAGGTTGTAGAGAATAGCAAGAACACTGTCGATACACAGAGGGTAGTGCTCTATTTCGGATATAAATTCACGGACAGAATAGTCTTTAATTCGGAGCTCGAGTTCGAGCACGCTTCTACGGAGGAAAACGTCAAAGGATCGGAAGGTGAGGTCGGAATGGAGTTCGCACTCCTTGATTTTAACCTTATTCCTGAATTTAATCTCCACGCCGGTCTTCTGATTCCGCCGTTCGTAATCATAAACGTGGTTCATGAGCCTACGACATTCTACGGCGTATTTTGGGCTAGGACCGAGCTCTTTCTTATCCCGACCATGTGGAGGGAAAACGGCCTCGGGATTTTCGGAGATGTTGATTTGAGCAGGGCGTGTACGCTGAGTCATAAAGCGCATTTTATGAACAGTTTCGATGTCAAAGGATTTACGGCTTCGAGCAATAGAGGCATAAGTTTCAACGGCTCGGAGGCCTTATTCAACAATGTAGCATTAGTCAGCAGAGCCGAATACAAACCTCTACCCTACATAACCATCACCGGTTCCATATTCCTCGGCGATACCGGGGAGGATGCGACTGTGAATAATCCTACATCACAATTTAACGGACAAAAGGTAAAAGGATTTTTTCATATGTACGAAGGGGATATTCAGCTTCAGTACCGAGGGTTTGAGTGCATGGGACTCTTCGTACTCACAGTGCTCGGCGACGCTGCGCGCATAAACGCTCTTAAGGG
>JBIOKC010000273.1:0-2475 GCA_044451425.1 Thermodesulfobacteriota bacterium | reverse complement strand
TCAGGCCGTATAGTATGCCGCCTAATCCGATGGTCGCCAGTACCCCGCCCGCCCAGTCAACCCGTTCGCCAGACACCCCGCGCCTGCTCTCGGGTACTCGGAGGAAAAGTGTTGTGAGCACGGCGGCCGCTATCGGCACGTTGATAAAGAATATCCACCTCCAAGACACGTTCTCCACGAGCCACCCGCCCAGCACCGGTCCGAGCGCGGTTGTTATAGCGGAGAACGCCGACCACGTACCTATAGCAGTACCCCTCTCGCCGGGGCTGAAGAAAACGGTAATTATCGAGAGGCTCCCAGGTATGAGCAGCGCGCCTCCCACACCCTGAATCGCGCGGAACGCTATGAGCTGGTATATAGACTGCGAAAGTCCGCAGAGCATGGAAGAGATTGCGAAGAGCGCTATGCCTAACACATAAACACGTCTCCGACCATACCTGTCACCGAGCGCGCCTCCTACGAGTATGAGCGCAGCAAGGAAGAGCGTGTACGCCTCTATGACCCACTGCGCCTCCGTGATGGTCGCACCCAGCTTTTCCTGAAGCGCGGGGAGCGCGACGTTCACGGCGGTGCCGTCTATAGAAGCGATGCTCGACCCGAGTATAGTCGCCGTGAGCACCCATCTGCCTGCGGCTTTTCTTTCGGCAGCGGTTATCCCGGAGGCCTCGGACTGAGATGAAATTGCTGGTGGTTTCCCGATTAAAGCCATAAAGCCGTTAAGTAAACACTATCTCCCGAAAATGTAAACGCCTGCGCCGCCGTGATTCCTATTTTCAGTTATCCTGAACTTGTTTCTGCATCCGGTCTTTCCGGACATCCAAAGTACCCCCGGCGGGCAAGCGCCCGCAGGCAATCAAACTCACGACGGCACCCGCTGCTCTTTTCGAAATCCACACTACGCGTGCGTGATTTTCGCTTCTTTTCATTGAGGAAAAGAAGACAGAAATTAACCTTTTATTTTTCATTTAGAAAAGCGCCAAGCAGGGCATTATTTGAAATCCCCCACAGGTTCTACAATAAAAACTTCCTCGCGTTAGTGGTATAATTGTCTTGCGCATCCGGGCGATAAGAAGCCTCGCGCCCGGCGCATGAAGCCGCATGAGCTCAAGACCTAGATTCAATATCCATCCCCTGCTCGCAGGCGCATCCATAGTCATCATCCTCGCCGGTCTCCGCGAGGTGGCCCCGGTGTTCAACATCTTCCTGGTCGCGCTCCTTCCGGCCGTAGCCATATCTCCTCTTCTCACGTGGCAGCTCCGCAGGGGTTGGCCGAAGTCGTTGTCGCTCGCGCTCACCATACTCATCGTCATAGTCATCATGGGTTTCTTCACAACCATACTGGGCGTCGCCATAAACAACATGGTGAACAAAGCGCCTCTCTACCAGGACAAGATCGCCGAGCTCTACCATGAAGGACTCCTCGTGCTCTCATCAAAAGGCATCGATGTGAGCGAAGTACAGAAACTTGACATATTCTCCCCTGACAAGCTCGTCGGGTATATGACGTCCTTCCTGCAGAGCATATTCTCCACGTTCGGGAACTTCTTCTTCGTCGTGCTCCTGATGATATTCATACTCATAGAATTCGCCAACCTTACCCTGAAAACGGATGGGGGAGAGTTCCAGGAGAACTCGTGGCAGACGAGGTTCGGGGACATATCGAACGACCTCAGGAAGTACGTATCGATTAACGCCGTCACCGGCCTCATGACCGCCGTAGCCGATTTCGCCCTTCTGCTCGCCATGGGAGTCGATTTCGCGATACTCTGGGGTTTTCTTGCGTTCCTTTTCAGCTTTATTCCGAATATAGGGTTCATTCTGTCCGTCGTTCCGCCCGCCCTGCTCGCGCTTATCCAATACGGGTGGGGGCGCTGCATTATGGTAATCGTCGGCTACCTATTCTTCAACTCGATTATGGACAACATAATCAGGCCCAGGTTCCTCGGTAAAGAATTCAAGATGTCGATCCTGGTGGTGTTCCTGTCGCTCCTATTTTGGGGCTGGCTCCTCGGGGCGATAGGGGCGGTCCTCGGCGTACCGCTCACGATGTCCGTGAAGAAAATAGTCGATTTCGCCAATAAGGACATGCAGGCAGAGGAAGAGACCTCGGCTCAGGCGCCGGGGACAAAATCGGAAGAGAGCATAGAGACTTAGCTTCCCGCTGTCCTCGTTTCCAACCTCCTCCCCGCACAATAAAAATTAACGTTAAATACCGATTATCGATTTTTAATCTCCATTTTGCTAATATTGGGGGCATGGACAGGACGGTAACTTTAAAAGTATTAAAGGGAACCACGTCGGCTGGAGAGGTATTGTTCAGCTACGAGGTGATAATAGGCGAGGAAATTTTCTTCACGCAGGACATAGCCCACGCTCAGAAGATGGCATCCGAGCACGCCCGCCCCGGAATACATAATGTGGAGGGACAGGATGGGAAGAGGAAACGGGGCAGGAAGCCCGGAACGAAGAGCAAGG
>JBIOKC010000272.1:0-2478 GCA_044451425.1 Thermodesulfobacteriota bacterium | reverse complement strand
TTATTACTCTGTATAACAAAAACGAGCGGAAACGTGAATGTGACAGGAGTGATCGGGAGGAAGTGGCTACCGCTTTTCTTCGGATGCCCTTCCTTGAGGGTGTATGGATAAAGTCAGCTCCTGAACGGCCCGTGCCCCGTCTGAATCCGTGACTATAACGGTGACTTTATATTCGCCCTCGTCCTTTTCGCCGTACTCCCAGACAATGAGGCCGGTAGCGGGCTCGATAGTCATACCCCTGGGGGCGTTCTTGAGACTGTAGTCCAGAGGATCGCCGTCCGGGTCCTCGGCGACTACTGCATAGCTGAACTTCCCGTCTTGAAACGAGGTATCCGGCTCCGACGTTATCACCGGCGGTGAATTGGGTATCCTGAAACGTCCCTCTGCCGACGAGGTCCCCTGACCGAGACTGTTATACGGTGTGACCGAGACTGTTATCTCATCACCTTTTTTAAACCCGTCCTGCCAGTCGAGCTCATTTTCGTTGGCTCCCGGTATAGACTGTCCGTTTACCTTCCATTCGTACAGGTAGCCCATACTTTCAGGCTCATGCTTGCCATACTCGATCTCCACCCTGAACCCGTCTCTCGGGTTATCCGAATGCGCTAATACTTTTATGGATTTGATATCCGAAAGCGTGGGCAGTGCGTTTTCTGCAGTTTCTATATCCGCTTCAGGACCGCTCTCGCTTTCCGTAACTGGCTCTTGCGTGGCTTCTGTGGAAGCTTCCTTACGGACAGGCTGCTCGTTCCCGCTATTCCTATTACAGCCTGACAAGAGTACTAGGGCCGCGATTATAAGGTATTTCGAAAAATTTGTCATATTTAAAGTCCCGCCGCTTTATCCTAGCTCTTCCACAGCACTAATAATAACCCCGAATTGGAAAAAAATATCGTTCACCGTGAGTGACGATCCTGACGGGCAGCTGCGCGATTCTTAGTCCGCAATGACCTCGAATTTCCCTATCCTGCCCTCGACGGGCTTATAGGCGATCTCGATGCCATGCTCTTCTTCCAGCTGTTTGAGATTATCATGCTCCGACTCTTTCAATCTGTGTATCACCTTCGAGCTCGCCTGCACTTCCACCCTCTTTACAAAAGGCTTCACTATGCGGCTCTTTATCTCTCTTATGATTTCGTAGCTTATCGTGTCCTTGGATTTAAGGTAGCCCGACCCTTCGCAATAGGGACAGGGCTCCGCAAGCTCCGTCAGAATGCTCTCCCTCACACGCTGACGCGTCATCTGTATTACGCCGAATGGGGACATCTCAAGAACGGCGGATCTCGCCCTGTCCTGCTTGAGCGCCTCTACGAAGGCGTCGTATATCTGATCCCGGAGCTGACGGTTTTTTATGTCAATGAAGTCCACGACTACTATTCCCACGAGATTCCTGAGCCTTATCTGCCTCACTATTTCGGAGGCCGCCTCGAGGTTGAGCGTATAAATAGTCTCTTCCTGGCTCTTCCCGCTCTGGTACCTGCCCGTATTCACGTCCACTACGGTAAGCCCCTCGGCCTCTTCGATGATTATATGGCCCCCGGATTTTAGCCACACTTTCTTATTGAATATCTTCCTAATCTCGCTCTCGACGCCGTATCTGGCAAAGATGGGCTCGGTGTCCTGATAGAGCTCGATATCCACCCCTGAATCGGGGAAATTGCGTTTGAGATAAGCCTGAATCTCGTTGTATACGGGCTCGGTGTCAACTAATATCTTGTTATATTCACTCGAAACGAAGTCCCTCACAGCCTTTATGTAGAGCCTCGGTTCTTCGTGGAGCAGCGACGGGGCTTTCTGCTCCTCGCTTTTTTTCCTGACATCCTCCCAGACACGAACGAGCTCCCTGATGTCGCGCTCGAGCTCTTCTGCTGTTATACCAGCGCTTGCCGTCCTTGCGATAATACCGGCCTCCTCGGGTTTAATCTTCCTTATGATTTCGCCGAGCCTCCCCCTCTCTTCCGAATCCTCGATCTTTCTGGAAATTCCGACGATGTCCGCGGAGCCCAGAAGGACCGAGTACTTGCCCGGTATTCCGATATTGGACGAGAGCTTCGCTCCCTTGCCGCCAACGGATTCCTTGAGCACCTGCACTATAACGTGCTGCCCTTCCCTGAGTATGTCCTGTATGAGGCCCCTTTCCTGCTTCCTCGGCTGCTGGGACTCGGACCCGCTTTCGAGGAAATAATCGAAAAGAGAATCCTCGTGCACATCTTCGACCGATATGAAGCCGGATTTGCTGAGTCCGATGTCAATAAAAGCCGCCTGCATGCCCGGGACCACTTTCACGACTATGCCTTTGTAAATATTCCCCACTATCCTCGGTACGGATTTACGCTCGATATAAAGCTCCGCTACGGAGCCCTTTTCCATTACGGCTACTCTGGTTTCGTTGAATGTAATGTTAATTAGTATCTGGTTTTCCATACATAATGCCGTGAATGATTATATTCCAAACTTTACAAGCGCTCTTAAGTATAG
>JBIOKC010000271.1:0-2482 GCA_044451425.1 Thermodesulfobacteriota bacterium | reverse complement strand
TCAGAGTGCCCTAAGGATAGTGCAATGCACCTTTTCGACAGCTCCCGACACTTAATGGAATCCGCTCTAGTCTGCTTCATTCCGATATTCGTGGCGGTAGACCCTATAGGCGTGGTCCCGATGTTCCTCTCGCTCACGAGGGGTTACGATGACTCCGCCAGGAGGAAGATTGTGATCGATTCCGTACTCACGGCGTCCGTCATCGGCATTATATTCGTCCTCGCCGGAAAGACCATATTTCTCCTGCTCGGGATTAAGATTCAGGACTTCGCCATAGCCGGAGGGACGCTCCTCTTCATACTTTCGATCATAGACCTGCTCGGCGACGGCAGCGCCAGGGTGCACGGCGCGGAGTCCCGCGCGCTCGGAATATTCCCCCTCGGCACGCCGCTCATCATCGGACCTGCCGTACTCACCACCCTCATTATACTTGTTGACACCTACGGCTTCGTCCCGGCCCTCGTCGCTTTCGCGCTGAACCTCGCCGTCCTGTTCACCGCGCTCTTCAAGGCGGACATTATCCTCTCCGCGCTGGGGGAGAACGGGACGAGGGCCTTCGCCAAGATTATGAGCATTCTCCTGGCCGCGATCGGTATAATGATGGTAAGGAAGGGTATAATGGAGTTAATCGCGCTCGCCCGGTGATGCAAACCATGGTTACTAATAAACTGTTCTTCCCTTTAACCGCAGCCTGACCAACCCCCTATTGCGAAACTCTGAAGCAACCACGGCACCCCACCATTTTCTTTACAGGCATTCATCTCATCTTTGCGATGCCGCAGAACAACTGCGGTGATCTTTTTTTAACCTAATCATTAGAAAAGGGAGGCTTAAGGAGAATCTAATCTTTAAATTTCCTCGACACGGACGGAGCACCGGCGAGCAGATAAATAATCCGTCAGACGTGCAAGATCACCCTTAGATTCACAACAAAGTATTTACTCCGCGGATTGCCTTACGGTGAGAGCAATCTCGGCCGCGAGGGTTAGAGGGCTAAAGCTCGTGTCTTTGGTGTTCGAAAGTACAATAACTGTGAGCCCGTCATCCAGATACCGCACGATCTCCGAGCTCTAACCGGGTACGGCGCCGTCCTTGGAAACCACTTTCCCCTCGGGAGCGGGAGTGCCCGGAAGAACCGAGCCGTCGAGGCTCCCTCCGCCCTCCGGATCCACGGGCTTCAGGCAGAACATATCGTACTTCTCCGAGCAGAAGAGCCATCCGAGCCCGAACCTCTCGAAGCTCCTGTTGTTAAGCTGCCTGTTCGTCCACATCAGGTCGTATGTCTCGGGCTTGAGGAGAGCCGGGCTCATCTCGTGAAGCGCCTTCTCCAGCTTCGCCATGTCTATCTGGTTCGATACCAGCCGGCCGGCACTGAATGACTCCTCGGGGAGGCTGAGCTAGTCGGTCGGTATAGCGCTGCACTTGACATTCGCGGGAGGAGTGCTCGCGTAGTTGTCGGGCGGATTCGGGAACGTGACGCAATCCGACCCGCCCTCATCGGACGTCACATGACTGTACCACTTCGCAAGACCCGGAATCTGCGGCGGCGGGACGATGTTAGGCTCCGTATTCTTCATGCGGAGAGGGCCGAGTATGAGACCGCTGATGAAGGACTCGTAACTCTCGCCAGATCTCGCCTCTATCAACTTGCCGAGTATGATGAAGTTAGTATTGCTGTAGAAATACCCGGCGCCCCCGTCGAACTGTAGCGGTATCACGGCAGCATCGTCAAGGTATTGGGGGATAGGGGACTCTGTTCGCGCCTACGCACGTCGAGTCCTTGCCGCAGAGGTTGTAGGTGAAAGATGAGCCCTGCGGGTGATCCTCGCACACCTCGACTTGCTTAGCTCCCCCATCACAGTAGGCGAGCTCCGGTATCCCGGTGTTCATCGACATGAGGTCTCTAGGCGTCCTGACTTTCCATTCATCATTCGACAGGCCGGGCAGAAACGTCCCTATCTCCTGTTCGAGGTCGACGATGCCCCGGTCGTAGAGGTTCAGCGCCCCTATCGCCGTGAATATTTTCGTTACGGAGCCAATAGTGAACCGGGTCTCGGGCGTGAAGTCCACGTCCCCCTCGATATCCGCCTTGCCGTAGCCTTGTTGGTAGAGGACGTTATCGTTCCTGACGATGGAGATCGAAATCCCGGGAACCAGCTTTGCGAGCATCTAGCACTCGACTATGTTGTCTATTTTCGCCTTGAGCTATGGGCTAATCACGCCACCGTCATCGCAGCCAGCAATAAAGAATAATAGATACGCGCATACAAAGAATGAACAAAGGGAGAGGTTCTTGCTTCTCATATCGATAACATATTTTATTCCCGGCCGTGTGCTTGTCAATTCCCTCTCCGTCATACCCTTGCCAAATAACCCGCTCCCCGTACGCGATGCGGGACGAGTGATAATTTGTATATATGCACTCACTGCTGTCCAAAATAATTAGCATTCAATGAATCCATACATGTAAAACAAGGCTTTT
>JBIOKC010000270.1:0-2487 GCA_044451425.1 Thermodesulfobacteriota bacterium | reverse complement strand
TCTAGATAACTTTAGCATGTTAGAATACATGTTAAGTTATGGTAAATAAAGGGAAAAACAGGTATTTTAGAGGGGCGCACATTGCGCCTTCTTTTTCCGGAACCGCGTCCCCGACCGCGCCGCCCGTCTCTACAATATGAACCCCTAAATAAGGATTTGCACAATGTTAAGAACACATATTAAGGCTCGGTGGATTTCTGCATTTTCCTGCTCGCCTCATCGCACACTCGTCGAATGCCCTCAGTTACGGGCAAGAGCGCTTTGAATTCGTCTTCCGAAATGGGTTCTCCAGTCCTGATCGTACGATTTTAACGCCTCCGACGACTAATTAAAAACCCCGTCCGTCCACCTTCCTGTCTTTGTATTGCCGGTATATATGAGCTATAGGTGTCCAGAGGTGTCCAAATAGGTGTCCATACTGAGTCAAAATCGTCAAATTCCTCAACATAGTCAATGACTCATGCCAACGTATTTATCGAGTTATTTCAACAAGATGCAGTGATTATAGGAGGTTGCGGAAAATGCCAGTAAAGGTTCATATATCCGTTGTACCTGCAAGCGTCGAATTCGAAGCATCTGCTTGTAACGACTACGGATCTTGGAATGGTTCTCATTTCGATCTCGATTCCGAGTGTCGGGCTTTCTGCCGATTTATTCTACCGAAGCGAGCTGGGAATCGCACAAAACGTCCCGCGCATGTGAGATCGTCGAAGCCGGGGTGCGGGTGTGTTCATCTTACGTTTCTTCTTATTTTTCCTATCCCTTGAGGGAAGGACGCTTTTGTTGGATTTGCCCTCCTTTGCAAAGGAGGGTCGGGGAGGGTTTTTCCTCGTATTAATTACACGGCATGCTACTGCAAAGTGGACGTTCGTTTCTCGGTTGAGGAAGAGAGGGAGCGGCTGATCTCCTCCCATTTGGAGAGGAGCACGGCGAGCACCTTCTCGGCGTCTCCGGCATTTCTCTCTCGGGCGAAGACGAGCACGGATTTGAGCTCCGATACGGAATCCTCTTTCTTTATGGAATCGGGAGCGATGTAGGAGCATATCTCGCCGTAATTGAGCATGACGAAGCTCTCGGGGTCGAAGCCCGTAAGCCAGTGCGTAAGGTTCTGAGCGCCCGATTTGAGGTCGGTCAATATGCCCGCGAGTGTCGGTGCGGCTGAGGCGCCGGGGGACGCGAGGAACGCTTCGATATCCCTCACGGCTTCAGCGAGCCTACCGAGGGCCTCGCTCACCCTGGTATTGTAGTAAATCGCGTCGTGCCGTATAGCGCCGAACCCTGTGAGGGTGAAGAAGTATTTCTTTTCCGTTCCGTCGTACATGAGGAACCATTCGAGCGGTATGAAGTTTTCTACGCTGAATACGTTCGGGTTAGCCTTCGAGCCTACCGGAGTAAGAAAGTAACGCCCTTCCTCGTCCTTCATGAAGAAGCAGTCCTCTAAGAGTTCTTTCTCGATGCCCAACTCCTTCGACAGCGACTCCCTGAATGCGCTGTATTCGCTCCCGTACCATGCGGTATTGGGTGTTGCGGGGCCGTCCTTGAACCTTTCGTAAAAAGAGATATAGCTCCGCCAGTAATCGCATCTCTCCCCTGTCTTGTCGAGGGGCTCGTATACCATTAATACGCTTAAAGCCATTTGTTCCTCAGATTTTAAAGTTTAGCAGTTTAATTTTAGAATACCTAATAACCACGGCCTGCTTCCTGTGCACCTTGATGACTTGCTATTCCTTGTAACGAATCCTACGCATGTCCTCCTCCTAATAATTTATTCTTACAGAGTAGATCGCTCATTTTCAATGGTCTGGTTTCCGAGTGGCGAATGTCAATAATTATCTGTAAACTCTTAATTGCGTGGTATAAAACATAGGAGGAGGGAGGGCTTTCCAGAGCGCAATATTATTTGCCCGGTATTCTGACATCGGACATTACTAATTGACAAAATTCATTTATTATCGGAATTCTTAGTTGGCTATTACTCGGAATCCTGAGTTGGCATAAACTTTGCACCACATGCCAATATACTCTATATAAAAAGGGGGTGATACGAATGAAAAGGATACTAGCAGCCGCATTAGTGACGCTAGCAATTACATTCACTGACGTTACCGTGTTTGCTGCTACAATTCAGGGGTTCACAAAACAAGTCGCCGCTGCAACCGAGATTCAAGGTAAAATTACTTATATTAAGGGTCACATCTTAACAATCAAGGACGAGACAGGTCAAAAGTATCATCTTACAGTTTCTGACCCGAAGATGATTGAGGGTCTTAAGTTTGGTGATAAGGTTATGGTGATGGAAGAAAATGGGAAAGCATCTTCAATCCAAAAGATTGAGAGCACCACTGCCCCTAAAGGGTAAGTAAGATTCTTAAGAGGATGTGATTAACATTTAATCACATCCTCTTGTTGGACAGAAAATTAGAAATTATAATTATATATCTTATAATATCTAAATAATTGTTTATATTATTGTATTTAAGATTGGAC
>JBIOKC010000269.1:0-2524 GCA_044451425.1 Thermodesulfobacteriota bacterium | reverse complement strand
GTCGAAAGCGTACCTCGCGCTGTTCAATATAAAGGGCTGACTTTTTCCGTGTATCGATTATTTAGGCTGTAAGGGATGGAAATTGTCCGGCGGAGGGCTCAATGTATCACGTCGCTAAGCGTCTGAAGGAGCCTCTCGGCGTTAAAGGGATTGGGAAGGAAGTCGTCCACTTCGGCGTCTTCCAGGTCGACGAGCTCGTGCTCCCTCTGGTAACCGCTTATAGCTATTACCTTGAGCGACGGCCTCTCCTTTTTTAGTATGCGTATCGTGGCCTTGCCGCCCATCACGGGCATCATCATGTCCACTATTGCGGTATTGATTTCATCCTTGTGCATGAGGAATATCCTGGTCGCCTCCTCGCTGTTGTTAGCGACGAGCACCCTGTAGTCGTATTCTTCGAGTATCGTCCTCGCCATGTCCGTTATCATGCTCTCGTCGTCGACTACTAGTATAACCTCGCCGTTCCCGGCGTGCGCATTCGAGATAAGCTCGCCGAGCGTATGGGTGGCTCCGGTCGATTGCGTTACCGGCAGGTAAACCGTGCATGTAGTGCCCTTGCCAAGGTGGCTTTCGGCGTTAATGAAACCCAGGTGGCCCTTGATGATTCCGTAGACGGTAGAGAGCCCGAGGCCCGAGCCCTTGTCGGACGCCTTCGTCGTGAAAAACGGGTCGAGGATAGTGTCCATATGCTCGGGCGGTATGCCCATGCCGGTGTCGGATACTTCGATCACTATATAATTCTGACGTTTAGATTCTATGAATATGGGTATGTCGTTGCGGAAGGCGCTATTAACGTCCATGTATATGTTGACTACGCCCACTACCTTGCCTTCATACTTGAGCGGTATCGACACGTAGCTCTTAATCCCAAGCTTTATGCCCGCAGGGCCTATGCTCTCATCCGAGCCGGTATCCGGTACGTATGCTGTCTTCCCCAGTATGACTGTTCTCCAGGTCGCTCCAAGCGGGAATTGGAGTCTCTGCACCTTCGCGGCGAACCATTTTGGTAATCCTCTGTGTGCGTGCAGGACGACTTCCGAGCCTTCCACAAGATGTATCGATACGTACTTCGCGATGTCCATGTTCTGATGAAGCGCCTGCAGAGCGTTCTCCAAAACCATCTTGAGGGTTCTCGAGTTATGTACTGTCCTCATGACTATCCCGATAACGCTCTCGTCCCGGTTGATCTTCGAAAGCCGGTCGAGGGCTTCTTTTAGCTGGTCCTCCGCGCGTTTCCTCTCGCTTATATCGAGGATTACGGATACGAATACCGGGGTCTTGTTAAACTTCGAGTTCTGGAGATGTACCTCGATCGGATACGACGTACCGTCTCTTCTATGTTGAAACGTAGACTATTCTATCTTATCGACCTTGCCGTTTCTGAGCCGTTCGATCATTGAGTCGAACCTGGCATGGTCGAGCTCCTTTTTTACGTCGAACACAGTTAGTCCGGCCAGCACTTTCATCGAATAGCCGAGGTTCTCCCTCGCTCTTTTATTCGCGTGGATGAAACCGAGGGTCTTCCGGTCGAAGATGCATATCTCGAAGATGGATTCCTCCAAAATCGCACCCAGGTGCTTCAGGCCCTTAAAATAAATGTCCTTTTCCTCGAGCGCCGACTGTAGGTCGAAATTATGCTTGTAGAGGAGTTCTATCTGTTTAATGAGCTCTTTCTTTGTCCTTCTTACCTAACTCCGCGGAATCCGTCATACCGATCGTTTCATTCACGCCGTCCATGAAACCGCTCAGTGTTCACCGGTATTAAACCGGGTCCTGGTGAATGCGGGTATCATCCGCGACCCGGTATATTAATCTACATACCTGTTTCGCCGATCCATTTGTCGTCACGGACTCAGCGTATAATCGCAATTATCGGGCTGTTTCAGAAATCTGTCAATGATGAGTGGTAATTCGGATTCACGCGTAATTACTCGCGCCTCAGATTATGTCGGAAGCATGCCCTTTCTTGATAGGTTTTGATAAGCCGGTATCAGGGAATGAATGCGTAATGCTCTAGGATTGGCCCAGGCTTTTCGTCAGGGAAGTGATGTCGTTCAAATCTTTCTGAGCGTGCTTCCAGCGCTCCCCTCCGAATTCACCTACGAGACGACTCTGCGCCTTTCTCCAAAGGGGGAAGGCTTTCATGAGCTTCTGATCGCCCTTTCTCGATAGGGTTATGATCTTTTCTCTCCGATTTTTTCCGGTTTTTACGCTTACGAGATTTTGTTTTTCGAATGTAATCAGGTTACGTGCGAGAGTGCTCTGGTCTATCCCGACGAACTCGGCGAGCGTCTTGAAGTTGGGCGATTTGAGATAAGCCACGGAAACCAAAATGATGAACTGGTTGCTCTTGAGTTTCGAGCCTTTAAGAGCGTTGTCATAGAAGTTAATTACATAACGCGAGGTCTTGCGTAATTCATAACAATGCAGTCGAGACATTCGGAGCGTTTCGGGCTCTCGAACTTTGCATGTCCATTCCCTTTTTTCGGTTCGGCTCTTTTCTTCATTTAGAATAATATACTAC
>JBIOKC010000268.1:0-2527 GCA_044451425.1 Thermodesulfobacteriota bacterium | reverse complement strand
CTATACTAGTGTATAGTATTTTGAGGAACGACTAAGTATAGGAGTGCTCGGAGTGTCTCATACGATTACGGACAAAAAAAAGCTAATCAATCGCGTGAGGAGGATACGCGGGCAGATCGAGGGCATCGAGAAAGCTCTCAGGGATGAAAAGGATTGCTCATTGGTACTTCAGGATATTGCCGCCTGTCGAGGCGCTATAAACGGTCTCATGTCGGAGGTCCTCGAAGGCCATATAAAGCTCCATCTGCTGGATCCCGATACATCTCTTAATTCCGAGCGGCTTGAGGCGGCCGAGGTATTGATAGAGCTGATTAGAACTTATTTAAGATAGATAAGTTTTCTTTTGTCATTCGATTGAGAATTAAAGATAACAATCGATGCGGGGATCTTATTAACGAGCGGGATAACAAGCACGATCACCACCACGACCACTCGCACGACCATCGCCATGACGTTTTTGACGACCATTCTCATGATATGCCGGATTATTCCATTCTGAGTTCGGAAAGGGGAATCAGGGCGGTTAAATGGTCTTTTGTGTGTCTCATGATTACGGCTCTATTGCAGGCAGTGGTTGTTATACTGTCCGGCAGTATAGCTTTGCTCGCCGACACGATACACAATTTCGGAGATGCGGCGACGGCGATTCCGCTCGGAGTCGCTTTCATACTGGCTAAATCGAAGCCGAGCAAAAGGTTCACATACGGTTATGGACGCGTCGAGGACCTGGCGGGAATAATTATCGTGCTGATTATTCTATTCAGCGCCCTGGTCGCCGGTTATGAATCTGTTACCCGGCTCCTACACCCCCAAAAAATAGGACATTTATACGCTGTAATCGCCGCTTCCATAATCGGTTTTCTCGGCAACGAGGCGGTAGCGATTTTTAGAATCAGGGTGGGCAAAGAGATAGGGAGCGCGGCTCTCATTGCAGACGGGTACCATGCGCGTGTAGACGGATGGACCAGCCTGGCAGTGCTGTTCGGAGCTATGGGCGTGTGGCTGGGCTATCCCCTCGCCGACCCGATAATAGGACTTGTAATAACTGCTGCGATACTGGTTATCGTCTGGCAGGCCGGAAAACAGATATTCATCCGGATACTGGATGGAGTCGATCCCGGAGTCATAGATGAGATTAAAGAAACGGCGAGCACTGTTGAAGGGGTTGCCGAGGTTTCCGGAATAAAGGCCAGATGGATAGGTCATAATCTCCACACACAATTCAGTATCGGTGTTAAATCGGCGCTTTCGGCAGGAGACGTGGAGGAGATCGTCAGAGAGGTGAGTCACAAGCTGCGCAGCAATGTGTCTCATCTAACCGATGCGGCCGTCAATGTCGTTACATTAAAACAGGAGTAGAGCGTCTGGCTTCGAGGCAGTCCCTCTCTTGACGGTCATATATCCGATGGTGCCTGCTCGACCGTCTCTATATATTCTTCTTAACTATCCCGCCTTCCTTTAAATATCATAATTCGAATGTTACAATTCTAGTCCCGGAGGGGGATCTGCAGGAGGAATCGATGGTTTTGTTCCTGGGTGAAGACGATGTCAGGCAGCTCCTCACCATGGCCGATGCCGTAAAGGTGCTTGAGGAGACTTTCAGGCAGCAAGGGCTCGGAAACGTAATAAATCAGCCGAGACAGAGGATCAGGACTGAGGTAAGCATGCTCCATTACCTCCCGGGGGCGCTTCCGCACCTGGGGGTAATGGGATACAAGGCGTATACCTCTTCGAAGTCCGGGGTCAAGTTCAGGGTTTTCCTCCACGATCTGGAGACGGGAGAGCTGCTGTCCATATTGGACGGGAATTATATGGGCATGATTCGGACGGGGGCGGTGTCCGGCGTGGCGACTAAATACATGGCCAGGCAGGACATGGGCAGGGTCGGTATATACGGTGCGGGGTGGCAGGCGAGAGGGCAGCTCCTCGGACTGACGGCTGTCCGGAATGTGAAGAAAATATACGTCTACAGTCGAAACTCCGCCGGGACGGAGCCTTTTGCGAAGGAGATGGAAAAGATCCTGCGGATTCCGGTCACGCCCGTCGGTACACCTGAGGAAGCGATGAGAGACGCCGACTGCGTCGTCACGTCAACTACTTCTTTCGAGCCAGTATTTAAAGGGGACTGGCTTGTAAAGGGTATGCACATAAACGCCATAGGCGGCAATTTTCTATTCAAGAGGGAGATCGACGAAAAAACCGTGAGGAGCGCCGATATTATTGTAGTGGAGTCTCTCGAACAGTCGAAGATCGAGGCGGGGGAGTTCCTGCCGCTTATAGACAAGGGCACTCTCAGGTGGTCTGTTATGACGGAGCTAGGGGACGTGGTCGCGGGGAAGCTCAAGGGACGCGTGACCGAGCAGGATATAACTCTTTTCAAGTCGCTCGGAATCGCGGTTGAGGACATCGCAGTCGCTGCGCACGTGTACAAGATCGCAAAGCAGGCGGGCATGGGTATAAAGCTCGATATGCCCTCCAATTGATACGAATCCCGGCTCCGGTTCGTCGGTGATGCGATCAGGGCGCT
>JBIOKC010000267.1:0-2552 GCA_044451425.1 Thermodesulfobacteriota bacterium | reverse complement strand
GATATACGAGGATTATTAAACTCGGTTTCAGGAAAGGCGATAACACTCCCGTTTCTCTTATAGAGCTCGAGGACGAGGAATATAAGCCCGCCAAGAAGAAGAAAGCCAAGACTTCAGCCACGAAACAGCAGCCCAAGACAAAAGATACTCAGGCTGAAGGGAAGCCCAAAGCGAAGAGTTCTAAAAAGGAATCAGCAGAAGAGCTGGGACTGATGGAAGAAGGAAACAAAGCCACGGAAGAGACGGCTGCTGAGAAGCCGGAAGTAAAAACGGAAGAACCAGTATCTGAATCTCAGGCGGAAACGGCTCCTAAGACTGCTCAAGCGGAGGCAGCTGAAGCCGAACCCGAGTTAAAGGCTTCAGACGCTCCTCAGACGGAAGAGAGCGCACCTAAGACTGATACCGGGACCGGCGGTGAAAAGAAAGACGAATAGTAGTCATACCGGTTAATATCAAGTCAAGAGAGCCGGGTATTGTTTGGTATACCGATAAGTGAATTGATAATTCGAGTAATCACTGAAAACTCATATAACGCAAAGGGCGGCCTTAAGGCCGCCCTTCTATTTTAAGGTGGTCTTGAGAGATGAAACCCGTCGGAATGATCCTGGACGGAGAGAAAATATCCGATATCGCCCTCCTCGCTGAGGGAGCAGAAGCGGCGGGATTTGATTCCGTCTGGGCTACGGAGCTCTACCGTACGTCGTTTGAACAGCTATCCGCTGCGGCCGCGGCTACTGCGAAAATCAAACTTGGAACAGCTGTGGCTCTCGCTTTTGTAAGAAGCCCTCTCGTCACCTCCCTCACTTCCCTCGACGTCGATGAGATTTCTGGCGGCAGATTGATACTGGGCCTGGGCACAGGCGCCAGACGTACGAACGAAATGTGGCACGGAATAACCCACGGGAAGCCGGTCACGCGAATTAAGGAATGTATAGAGGTAATAAGGCTTATGGTCGGGAAACTCCATTCCGGGCACCCGATAGATTATCAGGGCGAATACTATAAGATAAATACCGGGGGCTACAGGAGACCGTTTAAACCCGTGAGAGACATGATCCCAATCTATCTCGCCGGCGTGGGGAGTAAAATGTGTCAGGCGGCGGGAGAGGCGGCAGACGGCTACCTGGGACACGTCGTATGCTCTCTCAGGTACCTGAGCGAAGTCGTCATCGGCAGCTTGAAATCGGGTCTGACCTCGGCCTCAAGAAAGCCGGGCGAATTCAGGACCGCATCCATAATAACGTGTGCTGTTTCTAAAGATATAAAGAGGGCAACGCATGCCGCAAAAGCCACGATCGCGTTTTACGCTACAGTGCGCACATACGATCCGCCTTTCCGACTACACGGATTCGAGCAGGAAGTGAAGCTTATAAGAGAAGCGTTTCTCAACCGGGACATAGCCGCCATGATAGAGGGCGTAACTGACGATATGGTCTCCACTTTCGCTGTAGTCGGTGTAGCCGATGAATGCAGAAGGAAAATAGACAAATATAGGGAACTTATCGATCTGCCCGTTTTAAGCGCACCTCATTATTTTCTGGATTTTGAGGAAGTCGCCGAGTACCAGAAGTCAATTCTTGAGGTTTTTGGGAATTAATGAGCCCCTGCGAAGAGCGTCAGCATATGATAACATAACCTCAACAGGCTTGCTATGAAGATAATGATTACAGGATCATCGGGGCTCATAGGCTCCAAGCTGATCCCTCTTCTCTCGTCCGAGGGTCATAAAATAACGAGGCTCACACGGTCACGCTCAAATCTACACCCGGACACCGTTTACTGGAACCCCGACAAAGGGGAGATTGAGACTCACGGGCTCGAGGGTCATGACGCCGTCGTCCATCTCGCCGGTGAAAGTATTGCAGGAAGGTGGACCCGGGAGAAGAAGGCCCGGATAGTTGAGAGCCGTGTGAAAAGCACGAAGCTCCTTTCGGAAACGATAGTGGGATTGAAATCTAAGCCCCGAGTGATTGTTTCCGCTTCGGGAATCGGATATTACGGGGATAGAGGGGATGAGATATTAACTGAAGAGAGCGAGCCGGGCGAGGGCTTTCTGGCCGAGCTGAGTGTTGAGTGGGAGAAAGCTTTGCGGCCCGCAATGGAGGCGGGGGTGAGAGTGGTGTATATGCGTCTTGGCATCGTCTTGTCGGGTGAGGGCGGGGCGCTAGAGAAGATGCTCACACCATTTAAGCTCGGGCTCGGAGGTACACTGGGGGACGGCCGTCAGTACTGGAGCTGGATCGCGATTGACGATGTAGTGAGGGCGATTTATTATTCACTGGACGAGGAGAGCCTCAGTGGTCCCGTCAATTTCACCGCGCCCGCGCCCGTTCCCAATAAAGAGTTTACTAAAGCGCTGGGAGAGGTCTTGAGCCGTCCGGCGCTGTTAACCGTCCCGGTATTCGTCCTCCGCGGCTTATTCGGTGATATGGCCGATGAAACTATGCTCGGCAGCACCCGCGCCGTACCCCGGATGCTTCTGAGCTCGGGTTACGAGTTTTATTTTCCTGAGCTCAAAGGTGCGTTGGAGCACGTACTGTTATAAAATACTG
>JBIOKC010000266.1:0-2554 GCA_044451425.1 Thermodesulfobacteriota bacterium | reverse complement strand
GTGATACTTGAACTGCATTCAAATCTACACAAATTAGTCTAAGTAACTGCCTAAATTTCAACTCAGATATTCTTGCATGTTCTGAATACTTGTTTTTCTTAGTCATAACAAATAGTTATAACACTTTCCTCGTGCTATACTGGTCATGACCCTATATTAATTTCCATTCCGTCCGGAACGGATTATTCCGTGGCGAAGCTTATTTCACCCTGAATTAAGCCTTTATCTTCTTTTCTCGCCACCCTCTAACCCTGGCTTCCCTGCCTCCGGCCTTCCGTCCGACTCGCCCGCGGGCCTCGGGATGGTGGCTGAGGAAAGCATCAAGGTGCATATCCGAGTAAGAGCCCTTGGGATAGTACTCGTCATAGAACTCGACGTCTATATTCATCGCCTGAAATACCAGCCTCATATACATAGGATCGACGAATGCGGGGAATCTCCCGTACGTGTCATATATGTAATTCGCGACGTCTTTCACTATTTGTATAGTGTTTTCGGTAGGTTTCGGAGCCCTCATCAGGTGCTTATCGGGCTCTGTGTAAGGGAACGGTTTTTCGGGTTTCCACGCTTCGTTCTTGTGATGATGGAAGGCGTCTATGGCCTCGTCCATGTTTTTATAATATGGCGGACAGTACGCCTGGAATACCCCGTCCCTACCCACAGGCACCGTTGCCGGCGGGTCGATGACCCCCTTCTTTGGCTGTATAAATCTGAATCCCAGCCCTTTGAATAGTCCAGGAACCGCCCCCATAGCGAATCTCGGTATAAACCCGCTGAACGTCCAGCCCGCAAGGCCCAGTGCCTGCAGCGCCAGGCTCATGTTCTGGCATATGAAGGCCTGCTCAACATTGAGACCCGTAAGAATTCTCGTCTCCAGGTCGAAGAGCGAGAGTTTCACGCCGTCCTTGAGTCTCCCCTTCGCAATCCACTTTTCCACACCCGCGGGCTTTCCCGTAAGATCGTCAATTATCGTAAACCCGTATGTATAGCTGCAGTAAAGGTGGAGGAGGTTCAGATATTCCTCCGTCACATCGGTAACCGGAATAAACACGGAAGTGCCCGATTTGTTGGTATTCCACTGGTTGAACTCGAAGAGTCCGGGCATGCGGTCGGGTAGTTCCGCTCTTCCGTCTTCCAGCTTTACAAGACTCTCACGGTAAAGCTCGAGGATTCTCTCGATCCTCTCGTTGCGGCTCATGCGGAAGAATATGTCAAGCTCATGGTTTTTGGGCAGCATGTTCTTTACGTTCACATGGTACAGTCCCTTATCGTTGGTGAAAAAAAGCTCGGTCCCATGGTTGTTACATGCCGAGGGCCATGTGCGCCCCGTCCACTGGCAGAGAAGGTCGATCCCGGTTTCGGGCGGCAGGTCGGCGAGACAGAGGCCGGTAAGGCCCGTCCCCGCCCATACCAGAAGCGCCTCTTCCAGCTCCTCGAGCGGTATCGGAGCGTAACCGGATTTGAATCCGAGCGTCGTGTCTTCGAGCTTCATTCCGAGCCCGAATCGGCGGGAACGCCTGTTGAATATGGCGTCGAAAAGCGGGTAGTTAAGCGCGCGCTCGTATCTTTCACTGAGAACAAATTTACTGTTATTCTTCCCGTTATTGCTCTTTTTTCTTACGTCTTTAGCCATGGTACCCCTCCGAATTAATAATAAAAGTTATAAGCGGTTAATACCTGCACCCCAACAAAAGACTTTAAAATAAGTTAAAAAAAAATGCAAGGTATTGTATAAGTTCACTACATATGAGACAAATACTACGGAGGGGTATTGGTATTTATCGATAATGCCTTTATCGGGACTGTTTCAAGAAGTGAGTATGAGTAAAATAGAGTAAGAAAGAGGGAAATCGTGCGGCTGGAGTCAGAGTGTGGAGCCGAGATTGGAGAAGACTCAAAATTGTACGACAGAGCCAATAAATCTTGTATATCTGTTTGGATTAAATGGACCTCAGGATTTAGTAGCCTCTTTAAACTTCTTCCATGAACCGTCAGGATCATACCATTTCATGGACTGTGCGATATCTGCCGTATTTTTTCCCAAATCCTTCTCGTATACCACACCTTCCTGGTTTACGATGAAGGTCATGATCCCAGAGGATCCATACTTGGAAGGATACGCCACTAGTGCGAAACCAAGAATCATTTTCCCATTGACCACATAGTCGTATCGGCCTCCATGTGCGCTCTTTCCCTGTCCCTTTAGAATCTTGTAGAAATATCCGTGATATGGTGAGTAATCATCACTTTGTGGTTTAACATTGTACCCCTCCTTAGCTGCCTGCGCCGCAAGCGGACCGAATGGGCTCATTTCCTCTCCTTCTTTTGTCTCCCAGTACAGACCATCGTGTTTACCATTTGTGCTTACAAGCTTCTGCGCAAATTCTAAGGATCCATCTCCATTGCGGTCCTTGCTGGCATACTCACGCTGAGCGTCAACATATGCGTGGAGCACTTCAATTACATTCAGCTCATTCCTCCCTATCCTGCGGTTCAATATCTCCTCTCTTCCGGCTTCTGTATCAAATATCCATCTCTCGCCCTTCTTCACGAT
>JBIOKC010000265.1:0-2562 GCA_044451425.1 Thermodesulfobacteriota bacterium | reverse complement strand
GTACTGACGAGATACCTATTAGGCCAATAAAGGCGTAGCTCAGTGCTTTATCCCATTCTTATTCAGAACCCGGTCCCAGTCATACTCACCCGGTTTGTCTATAGGGGCACCGACTACCTTCACTTTCCCCATGACCTTTAAAGCCTCATTTATCGCAAATATTTCCGCTCCATGTTTCACAATTTTTTCATACTATTCCATGTAGACACCCGAGCCGACGATATAGGTCTCCTGGCCTGATTGCACTTTCCGCACGAAGGTCTGATTTCGTACAGGCGTATTTTGTCCGGGCTTGTACCAGTAGAGATCGAGCCAAGCACTGCCATTTTTCATGGCAGCGGCAATTTCTTCCTTGACTACCGCGTGCCCCTTCAGATCCCTCAGGTTAATTAGGTTCTTTCCTTCCAAGCTAGGTTGGGCAGGATTCACTAACTCGGTTCCATCGGGAGCCTCCACAAACACGTAGGTGTCCATAAAGAAAAAGGGACCCGTCTTATCACGCAATTGGCTAAACGCTTCCTTCCCATGTTCTGCAACAAGATCCGTAGCACGATTAACCACATCCTCGACGAAGGCCTTATTCATCTGCATATTATATATCCCGGAACCTATGATGTACTGTTTCCCGGAAGGAAAGGTCACCCGCTTCACAAATGTGGACTTCCACGTCGGGAAGATGTTCCCTGGTTCGGGATACATGTAGTGGACCCATCCCTCACCAGTAGGGCTGGAAGCCACTTCTATGAACATCTTGCCCCAGGGTCTTCCCAAAACATCCTTGATACCGCTGACATTCTTGCCCTCGCTTGTGGGATTTGCGGCATGAAAAACTCTGGTTCCGTCAATGGTCCAGACAAAGAAATAAGTATCATCACGGAACCACTTTGACCCTTTCTGTCGAAACTCGGGATAAGCCTTCTCTCCCTTCTTTTCCAAGACCGCTGCTCCTTCCCGTACAAGTGTCATTAGTTCCGTCGCTGTCATCTTCTTGCCGACCTGAATCGCATTAGGAGCATCTGCAAGGTACACACCGCAACCTACCAGTACCCACTTGTCGTCCATTTTAGCCTTGCTCACATAAGCAGACTTCTGCGTGGATACACTTTCTCCCGGCTTGGGCCACATATAGTCGACCCAGCTAGAACCTTTGGTTTCAACGACCCGGAGCATCTCCCGGACCAACTTCTTTCCATTGGTGTCCTTTACGTCCAGAATGTTGCGGCTCTCTAGGTTCGGAAAGCCCGGGTTGACGAGTTCTACTCCACTCGGGTCGGTGACGAAAATGTAGGCGTCCTTTGCGATAAAGGGTCCTGTCCGATCATGGGAGAGGTTATAAGCCGCCTCGCCGTTCTTCTCGATCTGTGCTACGGCATCACACACCATATCCACGACGAAGGCTCTCTCCATGCGGTCGTTGTACATGCCGCTACCGACTATATAGCTCTTTCCGGACGGAGCCCTCACGAGCTGGGCATAGGTGCTCTTCCATCGGGGAAGAATGCCACCCGGAATAGGCCATTGATAATGGTACCAGCCTTCGGGTTTGCTGGGAAACGTGGTTGCGGCACCGATGAGTCCCCGGATTATGGGTTTCCCGTTTATGTCCTTCAAATCCAGCTCGTTCTTGCCTTCCATCGCCGGGTCGGGATGAACCAGCATGTTTCCCTTGAAATCCAGCACAAAAATATATCTCTCTCCCTGCCGCCAGCGGCTACCGGGCACACGGAAATCACTAAACGCCGCTTCTCCTTTGGTGCGAACCAACTCCGTCGCCTCCTTTACCAAAGCGACGATTTCGCGAGTCTCCTCACGTTCGTAGATCTTACCGAACTTGGCGGAGTTTCCCTTGCCCTCGCTTTTATTCATGAGGTCTTGCGCCGATGAGCCTTCCGCTTTTTCAGACTGACATAAGGCAGTCTGACTGATAACTATAGAAAGCGAAAATGTCAAGAACATTGCCACCAGGATTTTTTTCATGCCGTATCTCCCACTTAGCCTTTAAATAAAAATCAGCATATTTCATGCCATTTGAGGAGATGTGTATTATGCTAGAAATATTGTTTTTCTGTTATTTTACAATTGATGCAATAAATTACATTGTCGAAATATCTGACATAATTACGAATACGTTTTCGCTTAAGCTCAGATTGGTAGGAGGGAAGGAAGTGTACCAAACGGTATGCGCTATCCGATAAATCAGTGATGCAGAATTCTATAAGTTTGCTACGATTTACTTGTTTTGAGTCCTCACAGGAACAAAATAAAGAAGAAATAGAGAATATTTTGTCTAATATTATTGTAATCTTCAGCTGAGCGGGACTTGCAAAAATCAATGAATTAGTTAGTGTTGTTAATATGATAGATTACGTAACGCCCTACTTCAGACCGCCTAGCGAGGGCAAGAGCTTCATTCTCCAGGCGACCATAGGCTGCTCTCATAACCAGTGCACTTACTGCGTAAATAGGGTTAATACGAGTAAAAACAAGTAAAAGAAATAATGTTTTGATATTAGTATCTTAACAGAGATTTTCTTTGACGTTTTAGCTTTGCATAATCAGGAT
>JBIOKC010000264.1:0-2581 GCA_044451425.1 Thermodesulfobacteriota bacterium | reverse complement strand
TGGGGAAAAGGCTTGCAAATCTGTGGAGAAGGAATAAACTCAAGAAAAAGGCTCACGCTAGTCGTGGGCCAGAAATCAAATGGGAAATGTCCGTTAAAAAATAATTAACACAATTAGTTGATATGTAGGGTGCCAATATGAATTCTGTCAGAGTGCTCATAGTTTCTCTTATACTGACCCCGTTCTTCTTTATTACACCGTCGTATGCGGGCTTTAATTTCGTGCCGAATAATTTAATGACCACCCCTTACGGTCCCGCGTATGCCGACATACTGCTCGAGCCTTCGAACTTTGTGCCCTGTCAGGGGGGACCGATTGCTCTCTGCTATTACTCGGGGCCGGGTCCGGAATCCTGCGAGCTTACGGGCGATGGGACTTTCGCAAATTGTAAGTGCTTCGAAATCGCCTACGGGAAGTATTTCGTGGACATTAATGCGATACTGGACCTGAATGTTTATCTCGACACGGTGGACGTATGCGGAACCGACGGAAGCGGCTGTCAGACGACTAACTCAGCTCCCGTATGCACATCGATAAATACGGGAAGCTTTATTCCCGAATCGGATGTTATCTCCGTTTTCAGTTTCGATTGCGTCCCCGAAGAGGGCATAGGCGATACTAACTGCCAGCAGTCTCTTTACGCGGGGTGTATGACAGCTCCGTGCAAGAGGACGGGCGAGGAAGGCATAGTCGAATGCTCATGTCCGACCTATAACGGCCCTTATCAGGTTGGACTCAATAACCAGGCATGCGTTCTTGACAACGGTCTCGTATGGTCGGCCGCGTATAACCCCAATGTAACCGGAACTATCCCCACGCCTCCGTCAAGCGGCTGTATACCCGACGCGCCTGAATCGCTAGGCGGCTGTCCGCTGATTTCATCTGATATTCCAACACCTCCGCAGAACGTGAATTGCGGAAAGGCATGCGACGAATATAGTAGCTGTGTAGGTTCGAACGATGTGCAATTCGGATACACTTGCGATGCAACATTATGCACCTCGCGCTGTAACGACCGGGACCTGGTGGGGGATGCCTGCTCCGGGCTGCAGGGCTGCGAGATCTCGGAGATCGTGAAGCTCGAAGAAGAGGTGGGATGCAGCTGCTGCGCGAGTCAGATTTGCGGTTGTGAGGCGAACAACAATACAGAGGAAACGCTCTTCAGTCTTAATCAAAGCCAGAGGGAGAAAGGTATAACTCCCCAGTGTGACATTAACGGCACGCTCTGCGGAGAGCAAAATAACGGCGGCGGCGGATGCGCGCTCGCAGCTTCCGGAGGCGATGATGGAGGTTTCCCGCTCCTGCTTCTTATATCCGGTCTAGTATTTACAATAAGATTACGGAGGCGGTCTAAAAGTTCGCGGTAATGGCTTAGAAATTTAGGAAGACTGGACTTCCCCCGGTTTTGTAGACATCTACTTACTTCCACAAGAAGCCCTTTCAAACTCATAGGGGCTGAGCTGCCCCAGTGAGCTATGACGCCTGCTTCTGTTGTAGAAGACCTCAATATAATCAAAGACATCTGACCGTCCTTCTTCCTTAGTTTCATAGATTCTATGTTTGATACGGTCCTTTTTCAAACTGCCGAAAAAACGACTCCACGGCATCGTCTCGTTCTGAATTTTGGCTAGTCCTTCAGAAGTTCCTCCGACAGAACCCTGACCGCCAGAACCAGCGTTATTACTATCGCCAGATTCCTTAGCTTGACCTTTAGAGGGTTTCCCATTTGAGGTTGGGCTTCCTTTGCCTTCTCCTGAGCCTTTTTGTCCTTCGGGGTCAGAAAAATCCCCAGTTCCAGAGCCGTTCTCGCTATAAGAAGACCCAACCTTGCTATCCCAATTTTGTCTGGTCTTTCATTGTCTTCTCCTTTACCGTCTTTGGATTTCTTGTTTTTCTTCTTTTTTATTCTTGTTATCACCCGATGGTTGGTGTGGATTCATCTTATACTTATCATCTTTATCGCATTTGTTCTTCAGTTGCAGAGGTGTCTTCTGCTGTTGCAACTAAAGTAGTTCCTATACGTATTTCTTTAATATCTGGCATTCCAATATCAGCGACTATCCGATAACCATGCCTGAACTTAATATGCCCTTGGCCTTAAAGTCCTTCGGCAATTCCAGTTTACTCATAACAGTTCGATGAGGCTTACAAATTAATTGTTTAACTCCTTTTTGTTGAATACGGCAAGATGTATAGGAATACCGTTGAATGTTACAAATTCTCCTATAGTCTCGTTTCCTTTAATAGTTTCTCTTTTTTCCATACCGATTTTTTCAGCTATTGTGTATTTTGATTTAGATAGGTTTTCTATTATCCTTTTGATCAGATTTTCTCTGTCAAACTGTGTTTCGATGTCTTTGTTATTTTCTATAGCATCGAGCAAGTAACTGTTAATAATCCCATCAAAGAGTTCTGAAAATAAATCTGTATCATTAACAAGTTCAAGTCCATAGAAACTTCCATTTAAAAATACCAAACAACCAATTTGGGAATCTACTTTGTGTATTTTTTGTTTATAATCCTTAAATCTTAGGTTCATCTCCTCATATATATCATTTAAACTGCTTGTTCCTGAATGAAC
>JBIOKC010000263.1:0-2584 GCA_044451425.1 Thermodesulfobacteriota bacterium | reverse complement strand
TCTCGCATGTGTTCGAAACGAGAATCCAAGTTAGATCGGGGTTATAACACACATAGTAAATTCTACAATCCGAATAGCTACTCGAGACCGAGTAATTTTTTCGCCCGCCCTTCCCAAGAATAGTTTTTTACGTCCGAAACCGCCCTCTCCGAGATACGCCTGGCGAAGGCCGGGTCACCCAGGATTTTTTGGATGCCGTCCAGAATAGCCTGAGCGCTGTCGGGCTCAACGAGGACCGCATTTACACCGTCCTCGAGTATTTCAGAGACGGACGGAAGGGAGGTTGCTAGGATCGGACGGCACGAGGCCATATACTCGAACAGCTTTATGGGGAAAGTAAAATCCTGCGCCATGATGCCGCCCCTTATCCTCATCCGGGACGAATAGGGCATAATCAGGAGATCGGAAGCCGCGAGATAAATAGGCACTGTATGATGGGGTACGTAGCTCGTGAGCTTGAAATTATGAACGTTTTTCTCCCGGGCGAGCTTACGATACCTCGCTACGTCCTGCTCGCTACCCCCTACAATCAGGAAGATAACTTCACTCAGCCTGGGGGCGATCTCGATTAAGTATTCGATCCCCCTTTCCTCGTATATGTTTCCGGAATAACACACTATTTTCCTGTCCGAGGGCAGGCCCAGATCCGCCCGGGCTCTCTCGTAGCTCGGAAGCGAGCCATACCTTTCGAGGTCGACGCCGTTATGCGCGATCACGAGCTTCTCGGGAGGAAGCCCCCCTTTTAGGTAAATCTCCGCAAGCCCACGCGAATTAACGGAAATACGTACGAGATGCTTCGATTTTTTAAACGAGTTAAAGAGCGGGCGGGCTCCGAACATGAGCGGGTGATGAGCGTCATAAACGACGGGTATGCCGAAGAGATTAATCGCGAGCGAGGCGAATACGATGTTCCTCGTTACCGCAAGGTCGAACTCCTTCTTCTTTGCCCTCGCATATATGGTGCACAGGACGCCGTGCACTATATTCCTCAGGAAAGAGTTACCGAAGTACGGGAATCGAACTATCCTGAATTTTGATTCCACGCCGTAATACTGGTATATCTCACCCGGGCTTTCGTAGGCGGGGATTATGAGCCTCACGCCTATGCCCAGGCGTTCCATCGCCTGGCACATCTTCATTATATGTATTCCGCGCTTGCGCCCCTTGAGAAGAGCCTTGGGCTTCCTATATAAAACACTCTTGAGGGTATTCCGTTCAGCATTCTCGACCCGTGGTAACGTTGGGAAAGTTCGCCGAATTATTATATGTATAGATTTTATTGTTGACCAATTTCAATCCGGACCTCGCAAAGCATATTTTTTCCAGAATTAGAAATAGGCGCGGCTGTTATATATAATTAGCGGGTATTTTATCTCGTGAACAAAAAGACCGGCCCGGATCGGGAGACGGAACATTAAAACACCGAAGGGATGGAAATGAAGGTAAGATCGATTAGGGGATTCCACGACATCCTGCCAGAGGAAATTAAGAGGTGGCATCACATCGAGGGCACGGCAAAAAAGGTCTTCGAGACGTATGGTTTTTCAGAGATAAGGATTCCTATCATCGAATTTACCGAAATTTTCGCCCGAAGCCTCGGCACTACGACCGATATTGTGGAAAAGGAGATGTACACGTTCGAGGACAGGGACGGTTCGTCGCTGACTCTCAGACCCGAGGGCACCGCAGGGATTGTGAGGTCATACATTGAAAACTCGATGTGGGCGAAATCTCCCGTGACGAAGTTATATTACGGCGGGATGATGTTTAGGCACGAACGCCCGCAGAAAGGGCGCTACAGGGGGTTTTATCAGATTGGCGCCGAGCTGTTGGGGCCGGGAGAGGCTTCCTCGGACGCCGAGCTCATAGCCATGGTCTGGAGGTTCTTTGAGGAGATAGGAATTACGGGGTACCTCAAGCCGGAGCTGAGCTCTCTCGGGGACACGAACTGCAGACCGCAGTATAAGGAAAACCTAACCGCATATTTCTCCGCTCAAAGAGACGAGCTCTGCGGGGACTGTCAGAGGAGGCTCGAGACGAACCCGCTCAGGATTCTCGACTGCAAGGTGAAGGGATGCAGGGAGGTAGCCGCGCGCGCACCCAAGATGCTCGACAACCTCTGCCCCGAGTGCAGCCGGCATTTGGACGACGTCAAGGAATACTTGGACAGCGTAGGCGTCCCCTACCTCATCAATCCCGGAATAGTCAGGGGACTCGACTACTACACGAGGACAGTATTCGAAATCACGACTGAAGAGCTTGGGGCCCAGAACGCTGTCGCTGCGGGCGGAAGATACGACGGGCTCGTGGAGGAGCTTGGCGGGCCCCCTACCCCGGCCGTAGGGTTCGCTATGGGTATGGAGAGGCTCGTGTTGCTGCATGAAAAGGCATTCCCCGACGGATTTGGAAAGGAAGTCGCGGTATTTATCGCCCACCTCGGCGAAGAAGCTCGTAAAAAAGCCTTTGCGCTCGCGTTTAAGCTAAGGAAAAATGGCGTACCCGCGGAAACCGAATACGGCGAGAAGAGCCTCAAGAGTCAGCTAAAGCGCGCCGACAAATCAGGAGTCAGGTACACATTCATAAT
>JBIOKC010000262.1:0-2608 GCA_044451425.1 Thermodesulfobacteriota bacterium | reverse complement strand
ATCATTATGTATGCGTATTTCCTGTTCTCATACCAGTCGGGATAAAAAGACGGTTCCCTGTCGTCAACTAGATCGTGGAGCACAACCAGAGCCTCTTTGTATTTCTTCTGTTTCTTCAAATTAAGCGCGAGGTATAACTGAGCGGAGGATAGATGCGGGTCAACGGACAGAGACCTCTTCAGATAAACCTCTGATATGTGAAGGTCTCCACCCAATATAGAGGGCAGGTACAGATAGAGCGCGCCTGTCATGGCGAGACCGTCCGCATGATTGGGATCGAGATCCAGAATCTTCTCAAGCTCTCTCCTCACTTCGGGGAGCATGAACAGCGAATTAAAGAGACCCTTCGTATCACCCAAAGACGCCAGATTCGCCACGTAAAAGAAATGGGCGTCAGGGTTGTCGGGCGCAAGCTCTTTTGCTTTCTTCGCGGCGCTCACCCCGTTCTCAAACGCCAGAATCAGGTTATCCTTCGTGCGCGCCTTCACGTACCCGTATGTGAGCCACACACGCGATAAGAATATAAGGGCGGGAACATTATCGGGCTCGCGCTTCAGTACTTCATTCATGAGAGCAATCGTGCTGTCGATTTTATCCGTATTCTTATGGTATCTGCTGAATAACTCCCGGGCCTGAGTCAGGCCAGGCGCGTTATCCTTTTTTATCGTAGCCCCAACGGACTCGCTTTCACAGTATGCGTTTCCCGCAACGAATAGCCGAACTGCAAAGAGAAGTGTACACAAGAGTAAATTAACGGTCTTATTCGGCATTATGCGGAATAAGTTTATCAGAGAGAATGGTCCTTCCCAAAATAACCCATGTTTTCGATGACAGCGTGAATCAGGTCGATAGTGTGCCCTATATCCGATTTATAGGCGAGGCAGCTCGGGCTGTGGAGGTAGCGTACGGGTACGGACACGGACGCGACGCGCGTGCCCATTCCGGTTACCTGCATGGCTGTCGCGTTAGTCGAACCGGCCTTCTTCACCGTAACCTGATAGGGTATTTGCTTAAGCTCGGCGGTTTTCATTATGAAGTCACTAAACGGCCTGTGAGCGACGAGGAACCTGTCGGAGAGCCTCACCTCGGGCCCCTTACCTGTGTTGGCAAGTGTTCTGTGCTCGGAGATGCCGGGCACGTCCATAGCGACGGTACCCTCTATGGCTATTGCGAAGTCAGGCTCGATAGCGGGCACAATCACGTTTGCCCCTCTCAGGCCCACTTCCTCCTGAACCGTAGCTGTCAGGTAGAGGTCGCAGGAAACCTGGGGTTTTCTCCTGAGCGCTTCGATCATCACGAAAAGGCCGACCCTGTCATCGATAGCCTTGGATATAACCGCATCCTCCGTCTCCTCGAACGGATAATAGAAGGACGCCACGTCTCCCACTCTTATCAAATCCTTTACCTTATCTCCGGAAAGTCCGAGATCCACTATGCAGTCCTCGACCTCAGGCACTTCCTTGTTGTTTGTATTCCTGCTTATGTGAGGTGGTATCGCGGCAACAGCACCCACGAGCGGTTTCATTCCCCAGACTACTATCCGCTGCGCGTAAAAGACCCTCGGGTCCATACCTCCTAACGGGATTACATGGAGGAAGCCCCTGCCGTCTATGTGGTTCACCATGAACCCGACTTCGTCCAAGTGTGCGTCGATGACGAGTCTCGGCCCTTTTCCCCCGACGTGCGCGATTATATTGCCGAGAGCGTCCTCTTTGATGTCGTCCGTAAATTCCGAGAAAATTTCTCTGATTAATTTCTTAACGGGCTCTTCGTGTCCGGGGAGCCCCGGCGCTTCACAGAGTTTCTTAAATAAATCCAGATTCATAAGAAAGATGATTATAACTAACCCTCGGCCGAAATCCAGCGAATTCCGGGGGTTAAGTTTAACGTAAGCCGATTACAAGCCCCAGCCGCCGCTTAGGTGTATGTTAGACCCGTTCACATAGCGCGCCTCGTCGGAGAGGAGGAACAACGTGGCGTCCACTGCTTCTTTCGTGCTCCCTACATATCCCGCGGGGATCATTTTCACCATCTTCAGAAGCTCTTCCTGAGGAGCGCTTCCCGAGTCGATGAATCCCGGGGATATAGCGTTTACCGTTATACCGTGAGGAGCCAATAGACGCGCAAGCGAGCGTGTCAGAATGAGCACCCCCGCCTTTGCTATGTAATGCGCCGTTATCTCGGTCTGGGCGCTCATCTTGTCGGCGTTCGCCATGCCGAAGTTAATTATCCTGCCCCAGCCGCGCGCCTTCATTCCTTCCGCGACCGTGCGGGAGAGATAGAAAACAGGATGGAGGTTGTTGTCGAACATCTCGTGCCAACCCTCGACCGATTCCTTAAGCAGGTTCACGCGGTGATAGGGCCCTGCACAGTTAATGAGCGCGTCTATCCTTCCCCATTCGGCCTCTACTTTCCTTACGAGGTCCACGGCGGAGGCGGGATTCGATACGTCGCATTTAAAATGAATGCCATTGGCTCCGCGTCCCTCTATCCCTTTCACGGTCTCGGCGGCTTCTTTCTTGCTCTTTCTGTAACAGATGGCGACAGACCACCCTATCCCTGCCAAGGCAAGTCCAATCCCCCACCCAATGCCCATCGCCCCACCCGT
>JBIOKC010000261.1:0-2642 GCA_044451425.1 Thermodesulfobacteriota bacterium | reverse complement strand
GCTACGGGACGACCGGTCCTTCTTCGGTGAATTTGGAGACCGGCAAGCCGTACGGTCTTTCTTTTCCCCTCGTTACAATCAGGGATATGGTGAGAGTCCAAAAGGCGTTGACCGGGCACTTGGGTATTAATCGCTTGAAGACTGTCGTCGGCGGCTCTATGGGAGGGATGCAGGCGATAGAGTGGGCGCTACTTTTTCCGGATGTTGTGGATTCGATAATGCTCGTCGCTTCCGGAGCGGTGTCGAACCCCCAGTCGATCGCCATACACAAAGTCGGCCTCCGCGCGATAATGGATGACCCTGACTGGAAGGGTGGAGATTACTACGGAGGAAAACCGCCCGACAAGGGGCTTGCAATCGCGAGGATGATAGGACATATAACCTATCTGAGTCACGAGTGGCTCTGGGAGAAGTTCGGCAGGCACCACCCGGACCCTGCGTCCATGAAGCACAGGCTCGACAGCAACTTCGACATAGAGAACTACCTCGAATACCAGGGGACGAGGTTCGTGGAAAGGTTCGACGCCAACAGCTACATATACATCATGCGCGCGATAGATCTCTACGACCCCGCCGAGGGGTACGGAAGTCTAGAGGAGTCGTTCATGAGGATGAAGTGCCCAAAAGCACTCGTCGCTTCTTTCACTTCAGATTGGCTTTTCCCTCCTTACCAATCGATTGAGGTGGTGAGAGCGCTCGAGAGCAATAAGATAAAAACATACTATTACGAGATCAACTCTCCCTACGGCCACGATTCTTTTCTGCTCGAATACGTTAAACTTACCGATTATATAAAGAAGTTTTTGGGCTCGCTGTGAGCGGGAATATGTTTCCTGTCAGGAAGCTGGATAAATATACGTAAACGGGATAGTGATGAAAATCGGGATCGCGCTCGGAGGGGGAGGGGCAAAAGGGTTTGCGCATATAGGTGCGCTCACGGCGCTCGGTGGAGCGGGAATCGATTTCGATGTCGTCGCCGGTACAAGCATCGGGGCGCTCGTGGGAGCTGTATACGCGGCTGGGAAGCTCCCCGAGTTAGAACGGCTCTCAAAGCGCTATGGCGTAGCGGATCTCCCGCGTCTCCTGGGGCCTACATGGCCCGCTAGAGGGCTCTTCAGCGGAAGCTACATAGAGCGGCTCTTAAACGAGATAGTCCGGGTAGAGAATATCGAAGACCTGGGGAAACCGTTTGCCGCTATAGCCGTAGATCTGACCAGTGCGGATGTCGTTACATTTGATAAGGGAAATCTACCGAGAGCTGTACACGCCAGTATGTCCATACCGGGCTTATTCAAGCCGGTGATCGATGGGGAGAGGATTCTCGTTGACGGCGGAGTGCTTGAACCCGTACCCGTAAGCGCAGTCAGGGGTCTCGGAGCCGACTTAGTCGTCGCTGTGGATCTCCTGAGCAATCTGTCTCCGATGCCGGGCGCGGAGGAGAAAGAACCCGCCTACGTTCGTTATACTCGCTCGCTTGCGGAGAAGTTCTACATGGATGACCTGATTAAGTCCAAAGAGCATGAGAGTACTGTCTCTCCATCTCTCGTGGATATCATACAGAGGAGCTCGATAGTCGCTCAGAGGAGGCTTACAGCTTACAGCTTCAGGGATTACCCGCCGGATATCATAATAGACCCGCCGCTATCGGGTATTAAAGTGCTCGATTTCCATAATGGCGAATATATAATCGAGACAGGCAGACGCGCCGCTAAAAAAGTTCTTCCGAATCTGCAGAAACTGATTAGAGAGCGGGGTTCTCATTAAGCTCCCGCCTTCCTCTCCACCATTCGAGGAGGAGCAACATCCACACGGGCACGAATTCAAACCAAACCACTACATTCGTGAATGCGCTTAACTCTCCTCGCGGTTCGAGATAGTATCTCAGATAATAGAGCGGGAGCATCGCCGTTAAAATGAGAAGCGAATATCTCGGCTGCAGGCATAAAAAAGGGAGAAGCCACGTGTAGTACCAGGGGAACTCGGTCGGGCTGATCAAAAATACAAACGCGATGATATAGAGACTCTTCTTGAAGAACTCCGTCCCGGACGGCTTTTTAAGAGTTAAGAATAATATCCATAAAATTGTGAGCGAGGCTGCGGTCACGCGTGCCAGATCGTATTTCTGGTGAGTCTTGAATCCCAATATATCTAGTGAGTGTTCGGATAAGAAAATCAATATCCTGAATATGGAATCGTTGTTCTCCCAGCTCCTGCCGTAGGCGATCATCCCTGAAGACAGGTCGGGTCCCGAGAGATAGAGAGGCAGGAAGAGGCAGGAGAGAATGATTATGAGGAGGATAATCGCCCCGGCCAATCTTTTGGCGTTTGGGAGGAGAGAGCGCATGACGAGCGGAATAAAAAAGACGGGCCAGAGCTTGACGCCGATTCCCGCCACGAGGCTGAGGATAGACGAATGGTATATGCTTCTATATGCCAGGATCATTCCTCCGAGGGCGAACGGAAGCACAATGACATCGAGGTGACCCGAATTATATATTTCTTTTATGAGTAACGGGTTCCACCAGTAGACGAGTAAGTACACGAACGGAAGTCGCATCAGCTTTAGTGAATACAGGATGAGCGTTAGGGTTAATATGTCGAACACGAGGAGTATCGCTCTCCATGGGATGAGACTCCACGGT
>JBIOKC010000260.1:0-2666 GCA_044451425.1 Thermodesulfobacteriota bacterium | reverse complement strand
GATAAAGTCGGCCTCACTCCTATCATAGACAAGAGCATACAGGCATTGAAGGAAGGGAAGGAGAGGAGCATCACGAAGCCCCTTGAGAACGCGGCCGGCAAGTTTGTCGAGACCTGGGAAGTGGAATCGGGTCTTATGACTTATGCCCAGGCAGTCGCCGAGCAGATGGAGTTCGCTATTGAAGAAGGCAGGAACCTGGGGATGACTATAGAAGAGTGGTTCGAGTTCGCGAAACACGCCTCCTACCAACACGCGAGGGATAGGGCGAAACAGATGGGCATCGAGGCCCTGTGGGACTGCGAACTTTCGAGGACGCCCGAAGGGTACTATCAGGTTAAAGGCGGCATAGAATACGCCATCGCGAAATCGCTGGCGGTCGCCCCTTACGCCGACTTAATATGGATGGAAACTAAAACCGCGAACTATGAGGAAGCTAGGGAATTCGCAGAGGCTTTTCATGCGGAGTTCCCGGATAAGATGCTCGCCTACAATCTGTCTCCTTCATTTAACTGGGATACCACGGGCATGAGCGAAGAGGAAATGAGGAATTTCCCCAAGGAGATAGGAAAACTCGGTTATGTATTTGACTTCATTACCTACGGAGGACACCAGATAGACGGGCTCGCCGCGGAGGAGTTCGCGACGGCGCTGAAGCAGGACGGCATGCTCGCTCTTGCGAGGCTGCAGAGAAAGTTTAGACTCCTCGACTCTCCGTACAGGACGCCCCAGACATTGGTCGGCGGACCACGTCTCGACGGGGCGCTCGCGGCTTCTTCCGGACGTACCGCGACGACCGTAGCCATGGGCAAAGGCTCTACGCAGATCCAGCACCTGGTGGAAACGGAAGTCCCGCCGAGGTTACTCGAGGACTGGCTCGAGCTCTGGTCAGAACACTACGGTATATCGGGACGCCTGAGCGTAAAGCTGAGACCCCATACCGCGGGCTCCGAGCTGCTGGAGCTCTCTGTCTCGGATGAAGGCAGGAATAAAGTAGCCGACGTTATATTCGCCACTATTCACGATCGCTGGGGAAACAACTTCGTGTCGATCAGGGACCAGAACACTTTCGACAAGAATTTCAGACAGAAGAGGCTTATGGCTCTCCTCCATCTGTTTCTCATACACAGGTATAAAGCCGTCTCCATACACTATGTGAGCCCTACAGAGGATAACCAGAAGCAGGCTCAGGGGATGAAAGCAATGGGGATATACGATGAGGTCAATACGGAAATAGGGCACATTATTGTCGCACGGGTCAATTCTGAAAGGGTAAAGGGGCTGCTCGCTTCGGACCTTTTCGAGCTCAAGAATTTTATTGCAAAGAAATCCAAACCCAAGGGTAAGAAAAAAGAAAAATAGTAAAGGTAAAAGTTATTGCCAGAACGGGGGCCCGGAGATGCTTAGAAGGGTCCCCGCGAATTTTAAATCTAAGACTGGAGGGAATGATTTAAAACGCATATGGAACTTCTCGCCCCTATTTCGTATGCCCTGTTTTTACTGGTGTTTGTCCTTATGCTTCTCCTCAAGGCGAAGAGCATAAAGGACTGATATAGCGGATCAGGCCGACCTCGATTTGTACCCCTGCCTCTCGCGGGATTTGCTGCGGATGCGGGACTTGTAATCTTTCAAGCATTCCCCCGAACAGCAGCCTTCGAGTTCCTCACTACAGTTCTTGCACATTATGACCAGATCGTCGCATTCCGGGTTCCTACAGTTCTGATAGCGGTCCGAGTTGTTCCCGCATGTTATGCAATATGAAATAACTTCACCCTCAGCCTCGACGTCGGAGATAAGCCTCTCGTCGAACACGAAACATTTTCCTTCCCAGACCGTGTTCGGGTATTTCTGACAAAAGTTTATTATACCGTCCTTCAGCTGATAAACATCGCGGAATCCGCGGCTTATCATATAAGCAGTTGCCTTCTCGCATCTTATCCCACCCGTGCAGTAGGTAACGATCTTTCTGTTTTTCATGTCGTCCAATCCGAGAAGCGCTTCGGGGAATTCGCGGAACGAATCTATTCTCGGGGTTACGGCGTTCCTGAACTTCCCCATGTCCGACTCGTAGCTATTCCTTGTATCGAGAATGACGAAGTCCTCGCCGCTCTCGTATAATGCGAGCAGTTCTTCAGGTGTTATGTATCTACCCCTCCTGCTCATGTCCAAGTCTTGCTCCATGCGTATTATCTCTTTCTTGACGCGGATGATGAGCTTCTTGAAGGGGTGGAACGAGGAAGTCTCTTCTTTAAATACGATATCGGCAAACCCGGGTATGCCAGTGAGAAACCTCTCATACCCCTCTATCTGCAGCTGTGATCCTGAGAAAGTGCCGTTTATACCCTCTCCTGCGATTAGTATTTTTCCTAGGAGCCCTTCTTTCCTGCAGAATTCCCTCTGTCCTGCTGCAAACCTCTCGGGGTCGTCTATTTCGATAAATTTATAGAACAGGATTATATGAACGTTATCCATGGTGTGTTTAATCGAGTGTGCATTCTTAATTTCGTTGAAACAGTGTCTGCTCGATATTAAACGAAGATTATAAGTGGTTATTTGGATTTTTCAATCCGTGCCAGGGACTTGCCTGTATCTGAAGCGTGTAATCAAAGAAAAAGAGGGAACACTAATTTTTCGGAAGTGTTCCCTCTCTTCTTAAAGGAGGATGGAGG
>JBIOKC010000259.1:0-2672 GCA_044451425.1 Thermodesulfobacteriota bacterium | reverse complement strand
ATATTATACCGGGTATTGTACCGGAAGAAAATTACAAAATAAAGACACCTTATACATCCTTATACATCCTTGATAAATTAACGCAAAATAGATATGTTAAAACATCATGCCAAAAGTAGCGATAATCGTAGGAAGCGATTCGGATCTGGGTAGTATCGAAGACGCATGGAAAACCCTCGAGGAACTGAGCATAGAGTATGAGCTGCGGGTCGCATCGGCCCACAGGACGCCCGAAAGGGTCAGAAAATATGTGCAGAGCGCTGAGGAGAGGGGTATTGAGGTAATTATAGCGGGCGCCGGCTGGGCTGCTCACCTTCCGGGGGTAGTAGCGGCTTATACCACTCTACCCGTAATAGGAGTTCCGGTCGATTCGTCCGCTTTAAACGGTCTCGACGCGCTCCTCTCAATAGTACAGATGCCACCGGGTATTCCCGTCGCAACAATGGCCATCGGAAAAGGAGGGTCGAGAAACGCCGCCCTCTATGCCGCGTCCATACTCGCCCTGAAGTACCCGGCAATAAAAAAGAAGATAAAGGAATTCCGCGTACAATTGGCAAAGAAGGTTGAGAGCGCGGCCAAGAAATTCGATAAATAGATTACAACCTTGACCGAAGTCATAAAAGCGGATGATCCCCGATCGCCTGAGAAAGCCGCCTCTATACTGAAGAGAGGCGGCATAATCATATACCCGACCGAGACTCTATACGGGATCGGAGCTCTTGCGTCCCGGAAAGAGGCCGTAACCCGGGTCTTCGAAATCAAAGGGCGCCCCCATGGAAAGCCCATACCTATACTCGGAAGGGATAAAAGAATGCTGGAAGACGTGGTAGAGTTCAACGACAGGGCCTCGTTTCTGGCAGAAAAATTCTGGCCAGGCCCTCTTACACTGATACTAAAGGGAAAAGGTAATCTTTCCGAACTTATCACCGCCGGCTCGGGAAAGGCAGCCGTCAGGGTATCCGCAAGTTACTTCGTGGCAAGGCTATTTAATCTCATAGATGAGCCGCTTACATCAACGAGCGCAAACCTGAGCGGCAGTGATAATCTGCTTGAACCGGACGATATTTATCAAACATTCAACGGGAAAGTTGAACTTATAGTTGATTCTGGTAACATTCCGCCCTCGAAAGGATCCACGGTAGTGGACGTAACAACGATTCCTCCAGTAATTGTTAGACTAGGAGACATAGATAGAGATGATTTAAAGGAGTTTTTTCATGCCGGAAGTTAGAGGATTCAAGGGAATAAGATATAATCCGGATAAAATTAAAGATTTCGGTAGCGTGTTAGCTCCGCCCTATGACGTAATCAGCCCCAGGGAGCAGGAAGAGTTTCATGAGTCCAATCCGTTAAACGTGATACGCCTCATCCTTCCCAAAGGAGAGGGGGACATAAAATACGACCGCGCGGCTAAATCATTCAGGGACTGGTTCCTGGAGAACATACTCATTCAAGACCCTGAACCGAGTATTTATCCCTACTACCAAGAATTCGAGGATAACGGGAAAAAATTTACCAGGAAAGGATTCATAGCCAGGGTGAAGCTCGAGGACTTCTCAACAAAAAAAATCCTCCCGCATGAAAGGACATTCCCGAAACATAAGCTCGACAGACTTAAGCTCAATACCGCCTGCAGGTCCAATATGAGCCCCGTTTTCTCAGTTTATTCAGACCCCGACGGGGATATAGAGAAATTGATCGACGAGAAGCTCCCGGAAAAGCCGGTCTTCGATATCTCATACAGGGACGGTATAAAAAACAGGCTCTGGAAGATCTCAGACGCCTCCGTAATCTCGTATATAACAGACAAGATGACGGATATGAGCTTCCTCATAGCCGACGGCCATCACAGGTACGAAACAGCACTCGAATACAGAAATTTGGAGCGGGCGAAAAAAGACGGAGCGGGAGAGGAGCCATTTGATTTCGTGATGATGTATATTTCAAGGGCCGAAGGAGAGGGACTCATCATCAACCCGACTCACAGGGTAATCAAGAATCTGGGTACTTATACGGTTGACGGTTTTCTCGAAAGGCTGCGGGAAGAATTCAAGGTGGGAAAAATGCCCGTTCAGGCAGGAATATCCGATATCGGCTATAAGGAATTTACCATCGTCACGAAAGACCCCGAATCCACCTACCGGGTGTCCTCCCCAAAAACCGCCCAGCCCGACTATGCGAATCTGGGGGTTATGCTCCTCCATAATATAGTGTTTAACAAAATCCTGAACGAGGAAGAATCGGGCATTTTTTATACGAAATACCTGGACGAGGCACTGGAGCTGATGAGGCACGGGGACTATGAGCTCGCTTTCATACTTCCCGAGCTGAGAGCGAACGACATTTTCGAGGTCGTGCTGGCGGGTGAGAGAATGCCGCACAAGACAACTTATTTTTACCCGAAAATACTCTCGGGCCTGACATTTAACCCTCTTTGGTAAATCGAATCTTTTCGGGAACCGATCATTATATATAGCGTCATATATACCACCGGCTAAAACCGCATTCTCTCCGGTCAGACAACTGGTTTAATTTTAAAATCCTTCGCCTGCGGGTTAAATTTGATTTATAATTTATCCGGAATTAATAATTGTTTTGTAAAATTTGCTAACAAATCAGGCAGAAGAACAAGGAGAGAAAGATGTCGGCATTCCTGATACTGCTCGTAATAT
>JBIOKC010000258.1:0-2689 GCA_044451425.1 Thermodesulfobacteriota bacterium | reverse complement strand
TCGTCACCACTCTGTAAAACCACGTCGAGAATTTCACCTGCCTCTTACAGTCCCAGCAGTCGGGGTTCGTCCAAAGCGCCAGAAACGATTCCTGCACTATATCCTCCGCTTCCTCTCTGTTCGAAAGCATCCTGTACGCGAGGCTGTAGTATCTCTTGGTGTGACGCATCACGAGCTCTGAAAACGCATTCCTGTCCCCGTCCCTGACATGTCCCATGAGCTCTTCGTCGGCGAGCTCCTTCGTTTCTTTTACCATTTGCACTTGTGAAAAAATAATAGCCGTCGTATCCATTGAATATTAAAACCTGGGCGGGCGGAATAGTAAAGTTACCACTCCGCCCGCCTGTTAGAGAGGACGAATATATATAAATTAGGTTTTCACGGCTTGCCGTGTCCGCCGGGTCCGAGCTCTGCGAGTACCTGTCTTTCCTGTTGTGTCAGTTTCGGAGCGAGCTGGGCGATAGCGTTCGTGTATGCCGTAAAGCCCTGTTGCATGAGTGACTGCAGCTTGTTGGCGTTTTCTTTAAACGCGTTTGCATCGAAGGTCGGGGCTGTCAGTATCTTCTTCATATTCTCGTGAGCAGCTTTAATCTGGTCTCTGAGACCCTTATTTTCCTGCTTTACCGATTCGAAGGTGTTAACGACGAGCGCCTGCTTGTCGGGCGAGAGCTGGGAGAACGCCTTGAGCTTTTCGATGCCGAACGGGCCGCCTCCATGGGGCATTGCGAACGCGGCTACAGCTCCTGTCATTAGAACTCCGAGTACCGCCGTGAGAATCAAATTCCTTTTCATTTCTTTACTACCTCCTGATTGATGATTTGTTTTCAAGCATGCTTTGTACATATATACGGGCGGGGTGCGAAAACCCTTCGGAAGGATTTTCAGGGTAACGGGCCCGAGGGCTTCTACCGGGACCCGGCGCACCGTGTAGAATAAAGTGTCGGAGTGGTCAGAAATCGTATATGTGCGCGGATTCTGCGCTTGAGGAGATACGATCATGCCAAAGCCTGTACTTGTGATCGGCAATAAAAACTATTCGAGCTGGTAGATGAGGGCGTGGCTCGTGTTGAAACACCTCGGCATAGAGTTCGAGGAGGTGCGCATTTCTCTATACGTCGAAGGAGCGCGGGAGGAGATAAGGAAATATTCTCCTTCAGGCAAAGTGCCCGTCTATATAGACGGCGGTGTTACAGTCCGGGATTCGATTTCGATTATCAAGCGCCTGGCCGAAGGACATCCGCTACTGTCTATATATTAATAATTCAGTCTTACGATGAGGGACTAAGGATTACCGGGGATTCGAGCGAAGCACTTTATTGCATACGCGTAATCTCATATACTAATGATACGAACTGAAAAGGGAGGCTTCTATGGGCAAGCGTAAGCCAAAATATTTACTCAAGGCGAAGGATATAAAAAAGATGGAGAAAAAATTCTCCCACCCCTGGAATCCCAAGTCGGAGATAATGGGCGCGAGGCTCGGTGTGAAAACGGGGCTCAAGAGGACCGGGGTGAATATCGCCGCTATCCCGCCTGGAAAAGAATCTTTCGTATATCACTCGCACACGTTCGAAGAGGAGTGGATATATGTGCTGTCGGGGAAGGGGGTTGCCGAGATAGACGGTAAGGAATACGATGTGGGGCCGGGGGACTTCATGGGATTCCCGAATCCGGGTGTCGCTCACAACCTGCGTAACGACGGGAAGGAAGACCTCGTGTATCTCGTGGGCGGTGAGAGCCTCGAGCACGAGATAGCCGAATACCCGAAGCACGGGCGGAAGATGATAAGGACCGGGGAGAAGGTCGAGCTGCTGAAGGTCTCCGACATAAAGGACTTCAAGTTCTGGGAGTGAGTAATAACTTGCTCCTCCATAAATGAATTCCCCGGCGAAGCCGGTTGAGAATAAAATCCTTCGACCGAGCACCCGGTATACGCTCTACGCGAATATGATTTGAGATGAGATTGTCACGGTCGCTCGATGCGCTTCCTCACTTTTTAAAAGAATATCCGCGCGGATTATCCAGCACCTGTATCTTGAACTCGGAGTAGAATTTCTCTTGCCCGAGACGCTGCGCCTGCATGTGCTTGGGATGTGTTCTCCATACTTCGTGAGCTTCCGCTGTTTCAAATTCGGCTATCGACACTCGCTCGCCGTCACTCGCGTAGAAAGTTGTGAAAGAAATGAGCCCCGGCATCGAGCGGGCGAGGGACTCCATCATGTAAACCCATTTATGGTAATCTTTTTCGTACTCCGTCCTCAAGCGCGAGCGAAATATGGTTACTATCATCGTGCCCTCCCGTGAAGCGGGTTCGCGTCGATACGTATATAATATCAAGATGTATATAACCGGCTTCTTGATCTATTCCATAGATTTTGCGCCGGCTTCATAATAAAGTGGGATTTATCCTTGACAGTATGAAAAAATCATTTATATTGATTTTGATATTGATTTTCATTTGATTGTTTAGTCAAAATCGTTTCAAGAGGTAGTCAGGGTAAGATGACCATACTAGATCTTATTCACGACTCGGAAGCCACATTTACCGGCCCCCGGGATTACCAGCATACATACTGTAAACTCCGTTCCATGGGACTGCAGAAGGGAACCAGAATAAGAGTGAAAAGAATTCAGGGCAGAAACATTATACTCCACATCATGGATCTCGGCGTGGAGATAGTCATAGATA
>JBIOKC010000257.1:0-2718 GCA_044451425.1 Thermodesulfobacteriota bacterium | reverse complement strand
GATACGAATACAACAATCGACGCGTTCGCAAGAAAGATATATGCGAAACGTCTGTGAACCCAGTGCCGGGCCCTGCTCCCGTCAGATGATGATTCCTGTTCGATCATATAATCCCCCCCAAAATGATTCGAATCCTCTCTATGAGTTTTCATGTTACTTTTCCTTACGCTTGAATTACTTGAGTTTAGGACAACAAAATAATCACCCATTCTCAAATCTGCCCAATAAGCTGACAATGCAATCTCTTTCCTTACCGCTAAACGGCTTAAGTAACCGTTCTACTACCTTTGTCAGTTCACGGTCGCCGGCCTCGTAGCGTTCCCGACCTTTATCAGTAATGACCGCCAGAACGCTGCGGCGGTCTTCAGGATAAGCCTTCCTCTCTACAAGACCGTCCGCTTCGAGCCTGTCCACAAGCTGCGTTATGTTCGATTTCACACATAAAAGCTCTTGTGCAAGACGGGTAAGAAGAAGAGGCTCGCCTGCCTTGATTAGATGATCGAGCGCTATATATTTGGACAACGAGAGGCCTGTAACGGCAAGTGCGTCTTCGATGCGCTGATCCACAACATCCGAAGCGCGCCTGATACGCTTGAGCACGAGAATCTTTTCTTCTCTTTCCTTATCAAGTTCTTTATCACAGCAATTATTCATATATGAATAATACTAGTGTGAACTAATGCCGTCAAGAAGCGGTCAAAAGCACGAAACGGCGGGTATGACTTCTCGGCCTATTAATCCTATAGGCTTTATTTCATGCGTATTCGGCATGCTGAAGATAAAATGTTGGATTCCGAGATCGGCAAGACCTCTGCAGGTCGTAATGAGTTCGGACACTGACATGCCACCCTTTCCCAAATGTACGACGCCTAGTGCCGTACGTTCGATGTCCTCGTATGGCCGTCCGATTTGCCCGCAATGCGCCTTTAACACATCGAGCTTACGTACGATCTCTTCAGTCGTCGAAAGAGGCGGCGCAAACAGGTTACACGCGTCCGCATACAGGGCGACAAGCCTCAATGTCTTCTTCTCACCCGAGCCGCCCACCAGAATCAGCGGGTGAGGCTTCGAGAGAGGGAGAGGATGATTTAGAGGCTCCTCAAGCTGATAGTGCTTGCCGTGATAAGGCTTCACCTCACCTGACCACATCTGTTTCGCGATCTGCAGTGTTTCCTCGAGACGTTCCATGCGCTCCCTGACTGGAGGGAACGGCAGCCCAAGGCCCTTCGCCTCACGTTCGTACCACGCGGCTCCTATTCCGAAGTTCGCGCGGCCGCCCGAGAGGACATCGAGAGTCGTTACAGCCTTAATCAGGTATCCCGGATGACGGTAGAGGGCCGATGTCACCATAACGCCAAGACGCACGCTGCTCGTAAGCGGAGCCAGATAGCCGAGCGTCGTGTAGGCTTCGAGCATGGGGTCATACGGCGTGAGCCCCATTTGAGCCATGTCGATCTGAAAGAGGTGATCCATAACCCAGAGGCTCGCGAAACCGGCGTCGTCGGCTGCCTCCGCTATCTCCGCGAGCTTTTCACCTACGTTCCCGGGGTTCCCCCGCCAGTCGAAGCGTATAATCTGCAGTCCTATTTTCATATGCCCCCGTCTACACGGAATATCGCCCTATATATCTGTAATTAAGATGAAAAGGCAACCAGATAGGATGCCAATAATTATATCTAACGAAAAAAATTGTAGTCGGAATAACGGGTGACGCACAATCGCAATCAGGCACCCGATGACTTCTCACAGTGCGGTAGCGGAACGAAACAAGATTGCAAGATCCTACCGCCACCTGATTTTATAGAAGATGAACTTTGACCGACGTTACTCGGATAGCTATGTTCGGATTTTAAATTTCGGAACCGGATCCGTATAATGATTCTGTCCTGCATCTGCCTTTCACTCTTATTACGAACGCCGGCTATACGAATATATTCCGGTTACGCGGTGAGACGCATACATTTCTTTCGTCTCCCGAAAGAATAGTCGAGTCCGCAGGATTCGACCGCTCTCCTCCACGATCCGAAGTGATACTCGGCTGCGGAAACAAGTGTCGTCAAGCCATCTTTCCTGAGGACTGAAGGCCTGAGAGAATTACCATTCCCGCCGAGCCTCAATATCTCCCTCTTAATTCTCTCCCTGGTCCATTTCCTGTTATTCCTCGAACTCTCGTAATCCAGACCGCAAGCCTCTATAGCACACTTCCAGGAGCCGAACGCCTTGCATGCTTTGATATAAAGTGACGAATACTCCTTCGCTATGTTAGCCGGCTTTTGCGCATCGGTCCCGAATATATTCTTTATCTCTCTTTTTACTCGTTCCGCACGTTTGGTCATGATAATTTCCTTATAACAAAAATTATGCCAAACCTAACTATCTGCAATTACAAGATATATCGAATGCTCTACTACGGATAAGCGTCTTATTTTCTTACAGTAGACACTAAAATATTCTTTGAGACCGTGACTTTATCGTATATTGCAATAATCAATACGAATTGCGGGCAGAGTGAAGCTTCCAAACCGCAGTCTACACTAATTGAGAAAGCACGAACCTTTGCAGATATTATGATTGCGGATACTAAGACTATGGCATATAAAAAGAAACAAAAATTGCCTGCCTAAACATATTGAACTGTCATTAAAATTAACTCTTTCCTAATGCTTCATTATATGTTAAATAATCCATATCAATAGTTATCCTTATTAAAGGAGGGGT
>JBIOKC010000256.1:0-2725 GCA_044451425.1 Thermodesulfobacteriota bacterium | reverse complement strand
GTTGTGAGCCGCGGCGAGGACGAAGGACCGACTGTGTGCGGGGGTATAAAGGATGTTATGTGCCTGGAGGGGTATTACTGCGAAACGCCCGCGGGAAAGTGTGCATCTCTCAATATCGAGGGTCTCTGCATGGAGAAGCCCGCCGTGTGTACGAAGGAATATAAGCCTGTCTGCGGATGCGACGGCAAAACCTACGGCAACGACTGCGAAAGAAAGGCGGCGGGAGCGAGTAAGGACCACAACGGGAGCTGTGGCGGGGACAAAGGGAATGAGGAAAAAGGCGGACAGGCTTGCGGGGGACTCGACGAGATAAAATGCCCCGTCGGATATTTCTGCGAGCTGGAATTCGGCAATTGCAGCGGGCTCAACCTAATAGGGGTGTGCATGCGGAAACCCGAGATGTGCACGCAGGACTATGTGCCCGTCTGCGGATGCGACGGCGATACGTACGGCAACGACTGCGCGAGGATGTCCGCCGGTGTGCAGAAGGACCGCAACGGGAAGTGCGCTCCTGCGAAGTAGGGGAGTATCGATAGGCGCGAGCGGCAATCCCGCTCTTTACTTCGCGTTATTCGGAAAGATAAAGGCAAGGATCTTCTTCTTTTCTTCGATAAAAGAACACACACATGATGTAGAAAGGACAAGAGAAAAGGCAAAGGCGAATGTTATTTTCTTCTTTTCCTTGATGAAAAGAAGCGAAAATCATCCGACCACGCAGAATCCGGCCCAACTTGGTTGTCAACGCTAAAAATCTTTCAATTCATGCGGCAGCCCCGAAAGATTGTTTTGTGCATTTCCATCCGATTTCTTAACGCCGATTCTGCGAATGTCGGGGAAGAAAAAGGCGTCAAGAATGATTAAGGTAATCCCCCCTCACCCTATCCCACTCCCAAGCTGGGGAGAGGGAAATGACGATTGAATGATTTAGGATTCTTAAATGAAATCAATAGCAAGTCCAACCGCCGTCTACAATAATGCTCGCGCCGGTCATGTACTTCGACTCGTCGCTCGCCATATAGACTAGGGCGTACGCTATGTCGTCCGTCTCTCCGCGGTACCCCATCGGGACGATCTGTGCCGCGATCTCGTCGAGCTTCTTCTGGGCCTCCGGAGGGTTGCCTATGAAGTCCTCGTTCATCTTGGTCTTGATAAAGCCCGGGCATATCGTGTTGACCCTGATACCTTCCTTCGCATGGTCGATAGCGAGGCTCCTCGACATCTGGATTACGGCGCCCTTGGTGGTGTTGTAAGCAATTGCGTTCGGGCACCCGATGTGACTCAGCACCGAGCCGTTGTTTATTATCACTCCCTTCCCCTGCTTCTGCATGTGGGGTATGACGTGTTTGCACATGAGGAACATGCCTCTTACGTTGATGTCCATCATCCTGTCCCATATTTCGACGCTCGTAGTTACGGCCGTGCCGACCTCGAGTATCCCCGCGTTGTTGAAAAGTATGTCTATCCTCCCGAACTTTCTTATAAATTTCTCGACCGCCGCTTTAACATGTTTCTCGTTCGATACGTCCCCGCAGAGCGCTACAATCTTACCACCGCTTTCCTTGACTACCTCGTCGAGCTTCTCCTTCCTCCTCCCCGTTATCGCCACTTTAGCCCCTTCTTTCACGAACATCAATGCAGTAGCTCTGCCTATGCCTTCGCCCCCACCAGTGATAAGGGCCGTCTTTCCTTCAAGTCTCATTTTATGACCTCCGTGTGTAATATATTGCTATTAATATACATAATGATTTGGACAGCGTGTGAGTGAAAATAAAGCATGTGGAGGCAGGGTCGAGCGCACGAGAGATTCCTGTTCTAGCCGTCTTCTAAATCCCTCCGTCAGTGACCCTCGGCCTGGATATGTGCAGTCCGACGAGGCGGGCGACCATTATCGTGACGTAGAGCTGTCCGACTATGGCTTCAATCATGCAAATGGATCGAGCCTGGTCCGTAGCGGGTGTAAGCGTTCCATATCCAACGGTAGTGAGAGTCACGTAGCTGAAGAAGAGGAACCTGGGGGGGTTATTGATCATGCTGCCGGCCGTGTCTAGGAAGGAACCGGGTTTCATAACCTCGAGAAATATATAGATAGAAGCCCATGAAAGTCCGATGAGCAGATAAACACAAACGGCGGCGAAAAGTATTTCGGATGTTATCTCCCTGCTCCTTAGCAGGTGCATGAATATTCGAAACGTGGTATAGAGGAAAAGGAGCGCGGCAAATGCTATCTCCTTGCTTACGAGTACCGAGTGTTCGGGTTCGAAGTGAGGGATGCTATCGGTAAGCAAGGTCACGAACCATGGCACCGCGAGACCGAGAGCGACAAATATGCTGCTGTGCCTCTCGTCGCTCGCTGCCACTACCAGAGATATCATGACCATTATCGTTATTACGGTCATGAGGAGTTTTCCGGTAAGGTTGTGCTCCAGGTAGGGGTATGCCAGCAGGAGTAAGAGTATGGACGTCGCCAGGTATGCGAATCTTTTCTTTCTGAACCCTTTGTAGAATCTGACGAATATTTTCTGTTCTTTTTCTTCGTTCTCCGTCTCGGGCATAAGTGTTCCGCGGGTTATGACGATTATGGATTATCTGAGAACATCACTATTGTAAAATCTCAGATGTTTTTCGAGCTCGGCCACCACGCCTGGAAGCGCCTTGAATATCATTATGTAATAAACACCTCTCGTGTAATTCTTAATCTCATAGGCGAGTTCCCTTTGAGCCCATT
>JBIOKC010000255.1:0-2726 GCA_044451425.1 Thermodesulfobacteriota bacterium | reverse complement strand
CTCTTCGAGTTCCTTTTTTATACTCCAGATAGCCTTTTCGTAGCTTTCTCTTGGGGCGACGTAGTGGGAGCCCGGATAAATCACCGCCTTTTTGACGGGCCTTATGGTTTTACCCCGGAGGGGGTCTATTTCTTTTATCGAGTCCACCCGGTCCCCAAAAAATTCTATCCTGAGTGCTGTGTTGTCGTGGTGGGAAGGAAAAACATCGACCGTGTCGCCCTTTACGCGGAAGCTGCACCTGTAAAGGTCGAGCCCGGTCCTCTCGTACTGAATCTCGGAGAGCTTTTCGAGAAGCTTATCTCTTTCAAGCTCCATGCCTTCCTCGACCATTGTGAGGAGACCGTAGTAGTGCTCGGGGGCGCCTATGCCGTATATGCAGGACACGCTCGCGATGATTACCACATCCCTCCTTTCGAAGAGCGCCGTCGTGGAGGCATGGCGGAGCCTGTCGATGTGCTCGTTAATCTGGGCGTCCTTTTCTATGTACGTGTCCGTCGAGGGTATATACGCCTCTGGCTGGTAATAATCATAGTAACTTACGAAGTACCTGACCGGATTTTCCGGAAAGAGTTCCTTGAGCTCTCCGTAGAGCTGGGCGGCCAAGGTCTTGTTATGGGCGATAATGAGGGTAGGGCGTCCGACATTGGCGATAACGTTCGCTATCGTGAATGTTTTGCCGCTCCCGGTGACTCCGAGGAGTACCTGGTGCTTGTCCCCCCGAAGCAATCCCTCAGTGAGCTCTTTTATTGCCGCGGGCTGATCTCCCGTGGGAGAGAAACTGCATGTTAATTTAAAGCCGTTTTCCATAGAGATGAGTTTAGCATAGCCTCAGGGTTAAAATGGGGCTCTCATAGATTATAATAATAAATAAAAGGACCTGTGCATGGCTTTGGAAGAATTCCATCCCTCTGTTAAATCGTGGTTTGATAGCGAGTTCGATTCTCCTACGGAGGTACAGGAGAGGGCATGGCCCGAGATAAAGAAGCGCAGGAATACTCTCATCTCGGCACCGACGGGCTCAGGCAAGACGCTGGCCGCGTTTCTTTCCGCTATAGACGACCTGGTGAAGGAGGGGCTTGATGGCAGGCTCCGGGATAAGACGCAGATAGTCTATGTATCTCCGCTCAAGGCCCTGAGCAACGACATTGAGAAGAACCTTCAATTCCCCCTCAAGGGAATTGAGGAAGAGCTTCTGAAAATCGGCCTGCCCGAGATCGAGATAAGGGCGCAGGTCAGGACCGGCGATACTCCAGCCTCGGCGCGCGCCAGGATGACGAAGAACCCGCCCCATATATTGATAACAACTCCCGAGTCCCTTTATTTGATACTAACGAGCAAGAACGGCCGCGAAATGCTTTCGGACGTCCATACGCTTATAGTAGACGAGATACACGCGCTAGTCGGGAGTAAGCGCGGCTCCCATCTGGCGCTTTCGATGGAAAGGCTCGAAGCTCTGACGTCACGGTATTTAATACGGATAGGTCTCTCGGCCACGCAGAGGCCGATCGAGGCGACGGCGCGTTTCCTCGTGGGACACGACGGGAGAGATTCGGTAAACGGGGGGCCGGACTGCACCATAATAGACGCTGGGCACAAGAGGGAGTTGGATCTGTCGGTGGAAGTTCCTCGCTCACCCCTTACCGCGGTAATGTCGAATGAGGTGTGGGATGAGATATACGAAAAGCTGGAAGAACTAATAAAATCACATAGAACCACGCTGATATTCGTAAATACGAGGCGATTGTCTGAGCGTATGACGCATAACCTGACGGAGAGGTTCGGCACAGGAGTAATAGCGGCTCACCACGGGAGCATATCCAAGGAGCTGCGACTCGATGCGGAGAGGAGGCTTAAATCGGGGGAGCTGAAGGCTATAATCGCGACCGCGTCGCTTGAGCTTGGGATAGACATAGGCGCGGTGGACCTCGTATGCCAGATAGGCTCTCCGAAATCGATCGCTACGTTTCTCCAGAGGGTAGGGCGCTCTGGGCATACGGTCAGGGGGACTCCGAAGGGGAAGATATTCCCTCTGAGCCTGGACGAGCTTGCGGAGTGCGCAGCGCTCTTTGATGCCGTAAGACGCGGCGAGCTCGACAGTATAATCATGCCCGAAAAACCTCTCGACGTGCTTGCGCAGCAAATAGTCGCCGAGGTTTCGTGCGGGGAGCGTCTCGAGGAAGAGCTCTACGAATTGGTCGCGAGGGCTTATCCGTACAGGGATTTGTCCCGGAAGGAGTTTGATGACGTCGTACGAATGTTGTCTCAGGGGTTTGCTGCCCAAAAAGGCAGGCGCGCGGCTTACATACACCACGATATGGTGAACGGACGATTGAGGACGAGAAAAGGCGCCCGGATTGCAGCGATAGTCTCCGGCGGGACGATACCCGACAGTTTCGATTACGATGTGATATTGGAGCCGACGGGCACGTTCATAGGGACGGTCAACGAGGATTTTGCGATAGAGAGCACGGCCGGGGATATATTTCTTCTGGGCAACCATTCGTGGAGGATAATCAAGGTAAACGGCGGCAAGGTGAGGGTGGAAGATGCGGGAGGGCTGCCTCCCACTATACCGTTCTGGTTCGGTGAGGCACCGGGGAGGAGTCCGGAGTTTTCTGCGGCTGTTTCGAGGCTCAGAGAAGAGATATCGGAGGAGCTGGGGGACGTAGGGGATCTTATAAAAGAAAACGATTCGCTCGACGGTTTCCCGGACAATGGCTGGAAGG
>JBIOKC010000254.1:0-2751 GCA_044451425.1 Thermodesulfobacteriota bacterium | reverse complement strand
TCCTCGGACCGATGGACAGAAAGACGCCGGCTAAAAGTATAAGAGATATTATCAGCAGGCTGCGAAACCGTATAGACAACCTGACTCTACGCACCACTTTCATAGTCGGGTTCCCCGGGGAGACCGAGGATGAGTTTGAAGAGCTCCTCGATTTCATCAGGGAAATGGGGTTCGAAAGAGCGGGAGCGTTCAAATACTCGAAGGAAGAAGGCACTCCGGCGGGTGTGATGGCCAGTCAGATACCCGACATAGTTAAAGATGAAAGGTACGAGAGGCTCATGGCGGTACAGTCCGAAGTGTCCCTGAGAAAGAACCAAGCCCTTATAGGCTCTTTACACGAGGGCTTCATCGAAGGCACGGAGAACGGGAATTATATAGCGAGGATACCCTCTCAGGCGCCTGAAGTTGACGGGCATACGTATATCAAATCGAGTAAATTATTCAAAACCGGCGACCCTGTCAGAATTAGAATCACGGACGCGGATATCTATGATCTTTACGGGGAAATAGACCGTATAGGCAGTTAATCGCACGCTAGGCGCAGTCATTATCCTTAAACATTTGTCGTATACCGTAAGTTGTCGTCCGCTCGGCTGGTATTCTGCCTATCTCCCACGTGAGCCTTCTGAACTCCTCGGGCGGGAAGTATTGGCCATAGCTCGCTCCGGCCGAGCGCGAAATCTGTTCCTCCATGAGCGTGCCGCCGAAATCGTTTGCCCCGGCAGTGAGAGAGAACTGCGCGAATTCCGGGCCCTGCTTCACCCATGAGACCTGTATGTTGTTTATCCATCCCCTTAGCAAGAGCCTCGAGATGCCGTACATCTTGAGTTGGTTGAGGTCTCCCGGGCCTTCCTGCACCTTGCCCTTCGAATGCTTATAGAGCCTAGTATTCCAGGGTATGAACCTGAGCGGGACGAACTCTGTAAAGCCGCCTGTCTCTTTCTGTATGTCCCTTAAAATCCCTATGTGCTCTGCCCAGTGGTGAGGTTTGTCCACGTGGCCGTACATTATTGTGGAAGTAGTGCGCATACCAGCCTTATGGGCTTTCTTGACTATCCTTATCCATGCTTCGGTGGGCATCTTTCTGGGAGCTATTATCTTCCTCACTTCTTCGACCAGTATCTCCGCCGCCGTTCCGGGGAAGGTGTTGTGGCCGACATCTTTTAACTTGTCTATGAACTCCTCCTCGCTTATACCAAGTGTTTGCGCGCCGTAATAGATCTCGAACGGGGAGAAAGCGTGCGTGTGCATTTCGGGGACTGCCCTTTTGACGGCCTTTATGAGCTCTACGTAGAAATTCCCGTCAATGTCCGGATGCATCCCGCCCTGCATGCAGACCTCTGTCGCCCCTATGTCCCAGGCCTCTTTTACCTTGTCCGCAATCTCGTCCATGGAAAGGAAGTAAGCTCTCTCGTCGCCCTCGGGAGCCATAAAGTTGCAGAAGCCGCAGTACGTGTTGCAGATGTTCGTAAAGTTTATGTTCCTGTTGACTACATAAGTTACGACATCGCCGACATCCTGCTTTCTAATCTCGTCGGCTATAATCGCGAGGGCCGACAGCTCGTCCGGGTCGGTAATATTAAAAAGGTTTTCGGCTTCCCGGACGGAAATCTCCTCGCCCGACAGCGACTTGTTAAGTATCCGGCCAGTGGTCCCGTTCACCTTCCCCAAAATGCCGTCCGGGCCCATGCTCCTGTTCTCTTCGATTTGATCGATTACATCTTTAATATGCTCCATTGGGCACCTCCTCAAGCGGAACATAGCCCTGCTCGTCTACGGAATCTGTAACCAGCGCGAGTAGATCTGCGTTTATGTATTTATCGTCTATGAATTCGGGATATACGGGAAGCCTCTCCCTTAACGTAAAGTCCATCTCCTCTATGACATCTTTCATTCTGTCGAGCTTAGGCCAGGGGGCTTCGGGATTCACGTAATCGATCGTTAGAGGCGAAACCCCGCCAAGGTCATTAATCCCCGCATGTATAAACAGGGGATAAGTATCTGGGTTCAGGTTGGGAGGTATCTGAATGTTCATCTTCTCACCGAAAATCAGCCTGGAAATTGCCACAATCTTTAACATATCGATGAAGTCGGGTCGCGGGTATTTCTCCATCATTATCCCCGGCTTGGGGCTGAAATTCTGTATAATTATTTCCTGAATATGGCCGAAGCCGTCGCTTAGCTCCTTTAGCGCGTAAAAAGAGTCTATCCTTTCCTCCCACGTTTCGCCGATACCGACGAGTATCCCGGAAGTCCATGGTATCCGGAGCTCGCCAGCGATCTCCATAGTCTTCATCCTTTGCCTGGGGACCTTGTCAGGGCATGCATAGTGAGCCTGCCCTTTTTTCAGCAACCTCGGGCTAATATTTTCCAGCATCAAACCCATACTGGGATTCGATTCTCTGAAGGCCCTAAGCTCATCATGTGTGGCCAGCCCGAGGTTCGTATGGGGGAATATTCTTTCTCTGAGCCCGGCTTCGCCCATGGAAACAAGATATTCAGCGGTGGTACTATAGCCGAGTTTCAAGAGCGCTTCACGGTACACAGGGTATAAGTGCTCGGGTTTGTCCCCTGTTACGAATAGCAGCTCGGTACAGCCGAGTCTCGCCCCGTTCTTCGCCATCTCCACAACTTCCTCAGGCATAAGAAGAAGAGGGCCTTCATCGGGCTCGTATTTAAATGTACAGTACCCGCAGCGGTTACGGCAGAGCCGGGTAAGCGGAACAAAAACGTTCCTAGAGAAGGAAAGGG
>JBIOKC010000253.1:0-2752 GCA_044451425.1 Thermodesulfobacteriota bacterium | reverse complement strand
TCCAGGCACCTCGCCGCAGAGTGGCCCGCTCTGGTAGACTGCCGGGTTGCGTCGCGGTCCGTCCGCCTCTCTCCAGCCTGATCATGCCCTTGCCGAAACGCCTGCTGCTCGTTTTTGCGTTCTTGGCAAGCCCGTTAATCTTCCCGAATTCCCTCGTAAAGAGCGTGAGTATATAGTCGGCATCGCCGTGCGGCCTCTTGCGTAGTAATAGCGCCTCTGAGCTTTTCATCAAACTTATATTATTACCAAAAACCGGGGGCTTGGCTATCGCAAGGGCGAAAATTCCGGCTATTTATATGTTAACCGAACCCGGCGCGCCCGAAGATGCTGCGGGGTCTCACGAAGATGCCGAAATAACACACCGCACGGTGTGGATAAATCCGATCATCGTTCGAACGGCAGAATTTACTAGAGTAGCGTTTATACTTCTTTTATAATATAATCCGTTACTCTTTGAGCAGACATCGAAGAGCGCAGGGATAAGGACATTAAATTATTGGGAGTATGTTATGTATAAACTTTGTTATTGTAGCACAATGTATAGAAGGCTGGCTCTATTCATTTTCTTCTCGCTTACTCTATTTATTTCCATGGGGAACTCCACGGGATCTTACGCTCAGGGTTTTTATAGCGCGGCGGAGCAGATTTATTTGAAAAAATCCGCACCTCTACTATATGAATTTTCTCAAATGGCTTCCAATGTGACCTCATCCGTGCTGCCGCTCCAGTCCGCGCCCGCCGAAGAATGCTCCTTGAAATTTGCCGATTACAGGGGCATAATCGATTCTCTCGCGAAGGAGCTCGGATCTATGACCCCTCCGCCGAAGCTCGAATCTGTGCATGAGAAGTCGATGCAGGCACTCACGGATTATTCATCCGGCCTTGAGCTTTACTATAAGGCCTGCACGGAAAAGGATTACGGTATCAAGGAGAGTCTCGTTAGCCAGGGTGGAGTGTATCTAACCAATTCTGTTACAACCATAGGCAAGGCGTATGGCGAGATTGAAAAAATGAAGTCCGAAAGAGTCGCTGAGGCTAAGCAGAGGAAGATGGAAGAGATTAAGGAGGCTGAGCTGTCAGGGGCGGGAATGTCCGGAGAAAACAGTGCGGAGGAATACGGCGCTGAAGGAGTTGGGGCGAAGGCTGAACCCCGCTCGGAGAAAGTAAAGTCGAAAGAAGAGGTAATTAAGGAAATATCCACTCAGGTGGAATCGAAAAACGAAGCTCCGGTTGTGAAAAAAGCCCGAGTCACTATTCATGATAAAAAGGTCGAAGCGGAGCCTCCGCATTTGAAGGAGCAACCTGTAACCGATATAAAACAGGGTCAGGCAAAATCGTCAAAGCCCGCGGAGCCTCTCAAGACTACGGCCCCTGAAGTTAAGGCTACCGCCAAGCCCATAGCGACCGAGACGAAAACACAAGGACTTGGAGATGTAAAAACACAGAATTCACCGCCACAAAAAGCCGAGACCTCGGCTCAAGAAAAAGGGGCGGAAGAGCCGGCTAAGTCCGAGAAAAAGATGTCCGATAAGGAGAAAGTGGAGAAGCTGAATCAAAAAATAATGGAGCAGGCCAATATAAATCAAGTGAACGAAGTTTCAAAGGGAACGGAAACAGCGAAAGCCGAGCCCGCTCCGGCAGCTCCCGAAGATCATGGTGAGAATGCATCACCCGAACTCGCCGGCTCCGGTGATTCCACGGCTAGGAAAGCACCTGATGCAGGGAACAAGGAAGCGGCGATCGCACCCCAGGGCGGGGCGCCTGACGAAGAGAAGGGCCCTGCTGACGATATAATATCATGGTGTCACGACAGGTATCAAACTGCTGCCGAGCAGGAGAGTTGTATGAAGAGCAGGACTGCCGCCAAGAACAAGACCGAAAAGCTTATGAATGAATACTCCCAGGGGACCAAGGAACGGCAAGCCCTTGATAAATGCGTTACCGACTGGAAGGAGGGTGATACCTACAATTACGAAATGATAATTTCATGCACTCAGTTTTATTGTGCTCATGGCGGAATCGAGAAATGTAAGAATCTGTCACAGTAGCGCGCACTCCGGTTTTGCTCTCGTATATATGAAAGAGTCCCGAAGCGGTTTCGATGATTTCCTAAAGAATTGGCATCGCGATAAGAAGATAAAAAGTCGATCCGAAGATATCGTTAAACAGGGTAAGGAAGGGTCCCGAAGCGCCCGCGGGGTCGAAATTGAGCTTATAGAGTACGAGGGGTTCGGTAACTCCGATAATCGATGTAGCGAAAGTAGCTGAAACCATCGATATGAATATAATTATCGCTAACCTGAATGACTCGGGATCATGGTGACTGATTAGTCCGCCAATAATGGCCGCAATCAACCCGCAAAATGTTCCTAAAAATAATCCGACCTTCACCTCTGAAATTATTATCTTGAATATTTGTTTCACATTTATCGTCCCCCTGCCGAGGCTTCTAAATACGATTGTTGTCGTCTGTAGACCCGAATTCCCGCCCACCGCCATTATCGCAGGCATGAAAGCCGCGAGTATCGCGAGCTTTTCGAGGGCGGGCCTTAAAGCCGAAACTATTATGAACGCAATAAAGAGTTCCCTGCAGATGGTCAACAGGAGCCAGGGTATTCTCAACCTAATCTTGCTCCTAATCGTGGTAAATATCGGGTGCAGGGTCTCACCTACTCCTGCCATCTGCAGTATGTCCTCGGAAGCCTCTTCAGTAACGACGTCCATTATGTCGTCGGCGGTTATCCTTCCTATG
>JBIOKC010000252.1:0-2757 GCA_044451425.1 Thermodesulfobacteriota bacterium | reverse complement strand
CACCCATACGATCAATAAAATGATTGCGGTAAGGTAATGCACGACAGCGAACACGCGGAACATGCCTGGTGCGCTCGCGAAGCCGAGCACACGCATTATCTCCCACTGGTCGCTCCTGGTCTCCGATTCCGGGAAGAGCTTCGTCCCGATTATATAGATGAGAAAGGCGAGCAGTATCCATAATACGAAGTTCGTGATTGTGCCCAGTATTAGGCCCTTATAATCGCCCGACTCATAACTGTATATGCCCCTCCCGAGGCTCGCGAGGAAGACGACCACCACAGACTGCCACATCGAGCCTTTGTCGCGCTCGACCTCCTCGTAAAGCTCCGGGTCGAGCGTAAGAGCCCTTATCAACCTTTTAATGAACACGGATATAGTTCACCTCAATTATGGAAAGAGAGTGTAAAACATAATCTCCTTGAAAGTGTATTACGGTAACTAGCCTTATTTACGTACCGGCGTCAATCGTAGGCTTTATCCCGAAAATCGAAAATATGAGGAAAAAGATTAAGAAATATACGATAAAACCGATAAGACAGACACCGACCGCGCGCCAAGTGCTCTTGTAATCGAGCGCCTGCTTGACTGCGATAATCATGGCTACGAGCATCCAGATGCCGACGCCGAAGGATATGAATGCTCCCACGACAGGTATTAAAGCGAGTATTCGCAGCACCCCCGGGGAACTCGAGAACCCTATGGTACGGAGCATCTCCCCCATGTCGGCGTTAGTCTCGGGCTCGGGTAGGAACCTCGTTCCGATGATGTAAGTCAAGAATGCCCATATAAACCATCCTATAAGCGCTCCGACCATCGTGGCGATTATTCCCCCGAAGCCCAACACTCCTACGGTTCCGATACCGGCGGCAATGCTCGATAGCAGCACAACTATGACTGCCTGTCCCATCGCCTCCTTGTCGGCCTCGACTTCTTCATAAAGATTAGCGTCCAGCTTGGAAGCCCTGATCATTCGATCCACTAGACCGGCCATCTTCGTTACTCCACTATGAAATTATGAATACGCACATAATAAAGCTTCTGAAGGAATTCGTCAAAGCGGGTGGAAATGTTTTATGCCCTTTGCCTGGACTTTATTTCTTGGGAGAGCAAACCGATGAGGGGAGCCAATCCGCTCTCGGAGCATTCCCCCATGAGCGCTATCTGAACGCAGTTCCTCTCCAGAAGATAGCGGCTACGCCAGTTGAGATAATAACCCGATTTTTCGAGCTTCATTCCGAGCACACGCGAGTTTAACCTATCGAATAGAGGGATAGTGATAACGGCCGGGGACTCATGTCCCACCTCGGCGAGTATAGAGTAGCCTGCATCCGAAAGCTCACCCCTCAGCCAATCCGAGAAAGAGCGGAGTCGCGCGTATCTCGTTTCCGCCGAAAAATTCTCGAGGGAGGCCTTCAAGGCGTAAAGGAGATTCGACGACAGAGTGAACGGAGTACCCGGGGACTCTGCATACAGTCCAAGGTCGAGGTACCGCGGCAGCTTATCCGGACGAGGAGATATCTCATGATTGTAGAAAACAAACGAGAGACCCGGGTAAGACCTGAGACCCTTCCCGCTCGTGCCCGTCGCCATGTAAATAGGGGAGAGATCGACAGGCACAGTACCCAGCGAGCTTATGCAGTCGAGGCAGAGGAGAACGCCCATCCGCGAGCATATCCCTTCAAGTATTCCGGGGTCGTTCAGCACCCCGGTAGAAGTCTCGCAATGAACCGCCAATAGCCAGCTCGTACCCGGGTTCCGGGAAATAGCGCTTACTATCTCTTCGCTCCCCCAGCTCTTTCCCCATTCTTTTCTTAAGGTATCGAACCTGAGCCCCCATCTAGTCGCGTGATCGATCAGGCGCTCGCCGAATTCCCCGTTCGCGAGCACGATCCCCCTGCCCTCTTTGAGAGACAACTGTGCGGTCAGAGAGTCGTTCGCGATCGTGCCTGACCCCATCAACACCGCAACGTGCTTAGCCCCCGTAATGCCTGAGAGGAGTCGCTTTACGTGAGAGAGGTCCTCTGTAAGTCTCTCCGCTCTGTGAGACACAGGGGCGTCCGCCATCGCCTTTCTCGATTCCTCGCATACGTCCACAGGCCCCGGCAGCAGGCTTATGTGTGTTCGGGAGACGGATACCTCACCGTCCATCCTCGAAAGGAGCTTCGTCCGCTCTTTCATACCGTAATAGGATTCGGGAGTCAGGTACATCGGCTGATACCTCGCCCCTTCCATCCCGACTTCGGGGCCGAACGGCACGAACCCGAGGTTCCTGTAGAGCTTCTCCTGAGCTACGTTGGCCGATATTATCGCGAGCTCGTACTTTTTCTCTTCACAATAGGCGGCGAGATTAGTGAAGAGACCGAGCAGCACCTTGCGGTAGCGGCGCTCCTTTTTCACGCTGAGGAGCCTCAGCTCGCACAAAGAACGTGAATGAGGGAGGTATGAATCGAGGTCGGGAAGCTTCCGGTCGAGAGAGAAGGGCCTCTTGTCCCTTACGGCGAGCATGCCGGCAAGCTCCTCCTTGTCGAGGCAGATAATATAGGTATTCTCGCCGTGAAATTTATCTACAAGCCTTTTTTCAGGGTTCTTCCCGTGCTGGGGTAACTCATCGACAAACGTTTCGTAGTTTAGCCTGTGTATCTGCTCGAATTCACCGTCGAGTGAGGCGATCTTAAATAGAAGGCCGTCGTTCATGTCATTTCTATTCATACTTTGAGGGCTTATACGGAATTAAAATTATATATGATTCTGAGT
>JBIOKC010000251.1:0-2760 GCA_044451425.1 Thermodesulfobacteriota bacterium | reverse complement strand
TCGAGGAGGCCTTCCATGGCGTTCATCGTATTCGCCTCCGATAAGAACAGGGTTGAAAATAAGCACAGTTCCTGATTGTTGTGATTGTAAACGGTGCGGTCTTTGCCGGGCTCTGTTTTTCGAATATTCGGGATACGCCCTATACAGCCGCAGCCGGTAAAACCCGGGCCGCTCCGCGCATATATTGCTCCCCCTTGAATCAGTGAAGTAAGTATTTAAGGCGTCGAATGCTTGTTGCCGAGAGCTTTTTCTATCGCTCTGAGGTCTGCTATTCTGTCCATTCCTCGTACGGAGGCGTAATTCCCGTCCCTGTCGAGCAGGAGCGCCCTTATCCCGAGCGCTCTCGCGCCGTGGAAGTCGTTACAGAGATCATCCCCGATATGGATCACCTCGCGTGACTCCCTGCCAGCTCGCTCTAGCGCGACGGAAAATATGCCGAGAGCGGGTTTCGCATGACCTACCTCGCTCGAGATTACGAATATATCGAAGTAGTCGTAAATACGGAGCTTCTTCATCACGTCGTATACCCTCGAGTCGAAGTTGGATATTATTCCGAGATTGTAGCCCTTTTCTTTGAGCGACGCGAGTACATCGACCGTTTCGGGAAAGAGGGTCCATGCCCCTCCCCTGAATACCTCGAAGAGCTCGTCGAAGTGCGCATCGAATTCGTCGAACATTCCGATCTCGGAATAAACTTCTTCTACAATGGAACGCCACCACTCCTTTTCGAGAATTTTTCTCTCTTCTTCCGAGACATCCCCGAACGCGAGCGGGGAGGCCGAGCTAAACGCCTGCGAGAACGCCCTCTTTATTTCTCCCGGGTCTGGTGAAGCCCCGTACTTTCCCGCAACCTCCGCGTACGTGTGCCCGAGTCCATTCTCGATGTAAAAGAGCGTATCTGCCGCGTCGAAGAATATGGTTTTGATCCTGACCGCTTTCATGGGGAATTCCGTTTGAGGGAACGGGAAATTAATATACACTCTATTTTTAATGGGAGTAATTGAGTGACGGATAATATAAGCTCAGGATACGCAGTTGCGGTGCTGGATGACCTGTTCATCGCCTCTAAAATAAGGGAAGCTGCCAGGTCGGCTGGGGTGGATATAGATTTCGTTAAAGGGTCCGAGGGCATAGTCGAGGTACTCGAATCAAAAGTACCATCGCTCGTCATCGTCGACCTCAACTGTAAGAATGTCGATACGATAGGGTTAATAAGAAAGATTAAGGATTCCGAGTACTTAAAAGGGGTTCACGTTATCGGCTACCATCCCCATGTCGAGAAGGACTTAAAACAGCAAGCTTACGATGCCGGTTACGACACGGTGCTTCCCAGATCGTGGTTTTCAATGCACGTGAGGGAAATGTTCTCTGATTTTTCTCGCGGCAAGTATAGAGCGGCTGAAACCGGTCAGTAGCCGAGGATCGGTCTTAACCACTTCTCGACTTCGGATAGCGTCATGTTCTTTCGCCTCGCATAGTCCTCCACCTGGTCCCTGTCTATATCGCCCACGTGGAAGTACTTTGACTTCGGATGAGCAAAATAAAGCCCCGCTACGGAGCTCGGGGGGTATATGGCGTAGTTCTCGGTGAGCCTCGCTCCTATATTCTTCTCGGCGTCGAGGAGCTGCCATAGGGTGGCTTTTTCCGTATGGTCGGGGCAGGCAGGATAACCCGGAGCGGGCCTTATGCCCCTGTACTTTTCCTTAATCAAATCCTCATACGAGAGCTTTTCATTTTTTCCGTAACCCCAGTTCTCACGTGCCTTCTTGTGCATCATCTCGGCAAGAGCCTCGGCTATCCTGTCCCCGAGTGCCTGCACGATGATCGCGTCATAGTCATCGTTCCTCGACTTAAAATAATCCGAGTATGTCTCGACCCCTTCACCCGCCGTGACCACGAAACCGCCGAGATAATCCTCTCTTCCGGAATCAGCCGGAGCTATGAAATCCGAGAGGCTCAAGTATGTCTCGTTCTCGCCCCTATCCTTCTGCTGACGGAGGAAGTGAAATGTAGCAATTGCTTCCTTGGGGCTGTTGTCCGCATAAATTTCGACGTCGTCTCCTATTCTCCAGGCGGGCCAGAACGACAGCACCGCCATCGGCTTAAACCTTTTTTCGGAGACTATTCGTTTCAGGATTTTCTGGGCTTCCTCGAAGAGGCTCTTCGCCTGTTTCCCCCATTTCTTGTGCTCTAGGATTTTCGGGTACTGGCCCTTGAGCTCCCATACCCAGAAGAAGGGCGACCAGTCGATATAGGGGATAACGTATTCGAGCTGTATGTCGCTGAATACCTGGACGCCCAGCTTTTCCGGCACGTCGATCCTTGTCTTTTTCCAATCGTCGGTAAAGCCTTTAGCCCTGGCCAGGTCTATGGGCAGGTATTCTGTTTTCCTCCTCAACTTCTCGTGGAGGGCCCTCGCCTCTTCGTGCTTTTTTTCCTGCTCCCGTGCGAATTCATTGTACTTCTCCGGATTGAGCAGGTCGTTGCAAACGCCGACGACGAGCGAGGCGTCCTGCACGTGGCTCACGACCCCGCCATACCGAGGCGCTATCCTTATGGCTGTGTGGGCTTTACTGGTCGTGGCTCCCCCGATGAGGAGCGGCGTCCTGAACCCCTGCCTCTCCATTTCGGAAGCGTTGTGAACCATCTCGTCGAGAGACGGGGTAATGAGGCCGCTGAGGCCGATAATATTCGCATCGACTTCCCTCGCCTTTTTCAGAATGTTCTCGCAGGGGACCATGACGCCCAAATCGATTACTT
>JBIOKC010000250.1:0-2761 GCA_044451425.1 Thermodesulfobacteriota bacterium | reverse complement strand
GAGCTCGGCTCGCTCGCCGCTGCTCTCGGGGGCCTAGACGGAATAGTATTCACGGCAGGCATAGGCGAGAACGCCGCCTACATTAGAGAGAAAGTATGCATCGATGCGGGGTGGCTCGGCATCGAGCTGGATAAAGACGCGAATGAGGCCGGAGGGCCGAGGATAAGCAGAGAGGGGAGCCGGGTCTCCGCATGGGTTATACCGACAAATGAAGAGCTGGTCGTAGCTGCCCACACGAGACGCCTGCTCGAATCAGCAGGATGAGGTAAATAGCAGGACAAACCTGAATATATTAAGATGATCGGTGAGCCCCGCCCTCCCGTCAGAACCTTTCCGAACCAGAAGCATTTTATTTCCTAAGTCGCTTCAAATGGCCGCTCGTCACTTGGAGAGCAGGATAAATCTCTATTCCAGGCTCATATCCGTCAGTATTCAACGAACAGTTCATCTTCATAACACCACGCCCATTTTTCACCCGGCTCCGCGGATATTATCACCGGGTGGCCCGTTTCTCGATAGTGTTTTGTAGCGTGTTTATTCTTCGAAGCGTCGCAGCAGTTTACCCCTCCACATGTCTGGCAGACCCTAAGATGGACCCACGTATCCCCCATCTCGACACATTTCTCGCATACATGTGTTTTGGGAGGAACGAGCTGCCAGTCTCTGAAGTGGTCGCAAAGATTATTGCCTGATGGCATTATGTTCTCCAGTCGATACGTGCTAAATCATGACCTGTTTATGTATTCGTGTGTAAATCTAATCGCCATAGACCCTTCCCCGACCGCAGAAGCAACCCGGTTCATTGCACCTGACCTGACGTCTCCGGCCGCAAATATACCGGGGATACTGGACTCCAAAAGATAAGGAATGCGCTCCAGCTTCCAGATCGACTTAAAATTCTCGTAGTTAAAAAGATCTCTGCCAGTCTCGATATACCCCTTGTCATTCTTTATAAGATTCAGCTTTATCCAATCCGTGAACGGACGCGTCCCGATAAATATGAACAATGATAGGGTCTGAACAGTGCTTCTCTCTCTGCTGTCCAGGTTCTCAAGTACGAGGCTCTCCAACCTTCCCTCCCCTCTGACTTCGACGACTTGAGTCCTATTGAAAACAAAAATGTTTTTCGTATGCGATATCTGCTCAATCAAATACCTCGACATCGATGAGTCCAGAGATTTGCCCCTGATTAGAATAAAAACTTTTTTTGCAAATTTCGATAAATACATGGCGGCCTGACCCGCGGAATTTCCGCCGCCGACTATGTATACTTCTTTACCTTTGCAGGCGTGCGCTTCGGTTCTGCAAGACCCATAGTAAATACCGGCGCCGGTAAAATCATTAACATCTTCGGCATCCAGCCGCCGGTAATCTACTCCCGACGCGATTATCACACTCAGAGTGTTTAGTTCCTTTCCGTCTGAAAGCTTTATTATCTTGTACATGCCTTTCAGTTGTATATCGACAACTTCCTGTGGTGTAAGAAATTCAGCGCCCAGTCTCTTAGCCTGCGTAATAGCGCGGCGCGTCAGCTCGGCTCCGCTGAGACCATTCGGAAAACCGAGATAATTTTCTATCCTCGAGCTCGTACCCGCCTGACCGCCCGGCGCTTTTTTTTCAACGAGGAGAGTTTTCAACCCTTCAGACGCCCCGTACACCGCCGCCGCCAGACCTGCCGGGCCCGCTCCTATTATTACAACATCATACACTTCTTGAGAAGCTTCCGATCTCAGACCTATCTTTCTCCCGAGAAACGCCGTATCGGGGTCCGTGATATATGAGCCGTCCTCGAAAAAGACCGCGGGCAAGTCTGCATTTTCAAGTCCTGAAAGAGCTAAAAGCTCCTTCGCTTTCTCATTTATTTCTATATCTAGCCACTGATAAGGAAATAGATTCCCGGCCAGGAATTCTTTTACCGCATGCGAACGCGGCGACCATTGATAACCGACCACTTTGATCCCTTCATAGCCAGGTTTATATGACGCCTGCCATTCCTCAAGCAGATCGTTTATAACCGGGTAGAGCCGCTCTTCAGGAGGGTCCCAAGGCTTCATCAGATAATAATCCAATTGGACATCGTTAATGGCCCTTATAGCGGAGTCGGTGTCGGAATAGGCCGTAAGCAGAACCCTCTTTGCATCCGGATAAATGTCTTTTGCGCGAACCAGAAAATCCACTCCCGACATCCCGGGCATTCTCTGGTCGGAGATGAAAATAGCAACTTCTTCACTTTTAAGCTTCAGTTTGTTTAAACTCTCAAGAGCCTCTTCTCCCGAGCGAGCGGCTATGACCCTGTAGTCCTTTCCATAATACTTTCTAAGGTCCCTTTCGATTGCTCTAATTACGGCATGGTCGTCATCGATGGCGAAAATCATGGGTTTTTTCATCATGCAGCGTTGTCCCTTTATCGTGAGTTTGGATCGGGCCTATAAATCGACAGGCAGACAAACGGTAAATTTTGTAACACCCGGCCTGGATTCAAAACCTATACTCCCCTTATGCTGTTTAACTATGATACGATAAGTTATCTCGAGCCCCAGACCGGAACCCTCACCGGGGGCTTTAGTCGTAAAAAACGGGTCAAAAATCTTATCCTTTATCTCCTGCGGAATACCGCTGCCGTTGTCTATAATTTCCACATTTACGGTATCGGAACCGTTATCGTTGAATTTAGTTCTGATCGTGATTATTCCGTTTTCGGATACTGCGTGGATCGCATTGTCGATCAAGTTAGTCCAGACCTGATTGAGCTCTATGCCGT
>JBIOKC010000249.1:0-2765 GCA_044451425.1 Thermodesulfobacteriota bacterium | reverse complement strand
GGCCATGCCGCGCCCTTTCGGCGCGCGCTGCGCGGGCTTATTCCGGGGCGCAATCTGATCGTCGAGCCATACGGACGCGGTACCGCGGTCGCCCTCGCCTACGGATGCGCCGTTATCAAGTCGCGCCTTGGCGATGGAATCGTCGCCGTGATGCCGGCAGATCATCATATCGCGCCCGCCGCCGCATTCCGGAAAACGCTCGGCGGCGCAATCAAGCTGGCGGCGGAGAATCGCGCGATCGTCGTAATCGGGATTCCTCCCTCCCGCCCGGAAACCGGCGAGCGATCCAAAAACCCAGCGTTACAGCAGGATTGATGTGCGCCCCCCGACACGTCTCCGAGCGCATATATAACTGCCATCACAGTGAGTCCCCATACGGCCGAGACACCGGCGTGAGTGACGATGCCCGCGTTCAAATTATTTACGATCATAGCGCCCGTCCCGGCGAATATGAGCAAAAATGTCCCCATGGCTCCTGCGAGATACGAACGCATACCGTTCTTCATCTCCGACCGATCCTACCCGGTCTTGCTCATGTACGCTGTCCGTTCTGTCAGGGTCACACCTCTTCCAATAGACATTTACCCGGAACAATGCCCCGAGCCCGTTTCAGACTCTCTTCCAGGGCAATTCGTCGGCATCTGATTTTACGGCAATCTCGCGGAAACAAAAAGATTATCGGACCACTATCGGTTTAGCTTTTTTTACTCTCTCTTCCGACGGTCGATATCCACTCGATTATCTTTTCCTTTATCCCGTCCCTGACGGCCCTAACCTGCTCCATTACCTCTTCATCGGTCCCCTCGAATTTCGAAGGATCGCGGAAACCCCAGTGGAGTCTCTCCAAAGACCTCGGGAACACGGGACATCTTTCGGCAGAGGCTTCGTCGCATACCGTCATTACATAATTGTAGTAACGGCCGCGCTTCAGCAGGTCGAATGCCGTCACCGTCTTTTTTCCGGAAATGTCTATCCCCCTCTTCTCCAAGCACAGCGACGGCATAAGGGCTTAGCGCTCCAGCCTCCAGTCCCGCGCTTTCGACCTCGAACCTGTCCCCGGCCAGTTTTCTCAGGAACTCCTCCGCAATCTGGCTGCGCGCGGAATTATGCACGCAAACGAAAAGCACACTTCGTTTTTCCATGACGCTATCTCCTTTTTGTAAAAAGAAATAAAAGTCTCAGGTTTAATGACTGAGCTCCGGGCGCAACACTCCGAAAACAGAAATGTCAGTATCTCTTCGAGCGCGTGAGTCTCGGCCCTATACCTGAGGAACTGGCTCTCCCTTTTCACGTCCACTAGTCCCGCTATCTTGAGCTTCTCCAGGTGATGCGATAGAGTCGACCCGGGTATCCCGAGCTCCGACTGAATATCACCCACGACCATCCCATCAGGGTGCGATACGATATGGAGCCTCATTATCATGAGCCTCTGCTCATTGCCCATCGCAGAAATCATGTCCGCGAGGTGAGCTACACTTTTTCTCTGCCGTTTTAAATTCATATTACTACTACAATAGAAATATAGTAATAACCACGAGCACACGATTTCCGATACGAAGATCCGATCTTTTTTCTTTCTCTCCTCAGTGGAATGGTCCCGAGCAAGCGACGGATTCGAACAAGAGGGGATCCGGACTCCTTCGGTTGAACTCCGTAACGTTAATGTTCTTGAGATGTCACGTTGAAACCGAAATAAACAGGACGCCACGGAACAGCAGCATGGAAGCACCAAAACCCCAGGCTCGATGTTGCCCATACAAAAAAAGGATGAGGGGGTGCCTTAATCCCGTGTATCGGATATAATCTCTTCATACTGAGCTTCTCTAAGTGTCGAGGGAGGGTTACTTCGATTCTCTACCGTTTATCTGGAAAGTTTGAGTCGTCCGTCACTTTCTTAAATAGTAGGAGCGCTATCTTGCCGCGATATCCCGTACTTCCTCCTCCTCCCGTCAACCGCTAGTATCATAGCCGCGAGAACCGCAACCCCGGCGAGGGCGAGAAGCGGGAGCTTGAATGTGAACGCCGCGAGCAGTCCCGCGGCAAGACCCGAAAGGGCTTCGGCCCCGACCTGAAGCGACTGGTTATTTCCGAGCACGCCTCCCTGCTCATCCGCGCTCACCATGAGCGACAGCATCGAGGCGCAGGAGGGCAGCGCTACTGCGAGGGCGAGCCCGGGCAGAAAGAGCGTCACCCAGAGCGCCCCTTCATGAGCAGGCACGACAATAAGGCTCATGAGTATCCCGAAGAGCAGGGTCGAATATATGGTCACCGTCCTCGCGGAGAACCGTTTCGCCAGGTATCCGGTGACCCAGATGTTTGCAAGCACTATCGGCACAGCGACCCATGCAATGAAGTCGGATACAATAGACACACCCATCCGGTAACGGTCGACTAAGTACATCGGATAGGCCCGGAAAAAACCGAATATGGAAAAGTAAATGAGAAAATTCACGAGGTATATGATCCTTATGTGCCCCGCTGTGAATATAGTCATCACGTTCGTGAAAGCTTCGACATAGCTCGTCTTTGCTCCCTCTTGGGGCACATGCGTTTCCCTGAACAGGAAATATGTAAACACGAGCGAGATAATTAGAAGGATGAATACTGCCCAGTACGGTGTAGCGTAATCGAACCACGAGACTACATGAGGGTCGGCGAGATTACCGCCTATGAGAGGCCCCGCGACGTATGCGCTGCTCGCGCTCAGATATACGTACCCGAAGAGCCTGCTCCTGTTCTCCTCCGTGCTCACATCGGCGATTGCG
>JBIOKC010000248.1:0-2769 GCA_044451425.1 Thermodesulfobacteriota bacterium | reverse complement strand
TTATTTCCTGGTGTGGCGTGACCTTAAAGTCCGGTATAAACAGACTGCGCTCGGTGTAGTCTGGGTAGTTATTCAACCTTTGATGACCATGGTTGTTTTTACTATATTCTTCGGGAATCTCGCAAAAGTACCTTCGGACGGGCTGCCGTACCCCGTTTTCAGCTTTGCGGCCTTATTGCCATGGCAGCTCTTTGCAAACGCCTTGAACAATTCAAGCAACAGCCTCGTTAACAACAGAGACCTGATTACCAAGATTTATTTCCCGCGGCTGATCGTACCGCTTGCGTCTATAATTGCCGGATTGGTAGATTTTTGTATAGCATTCCTCGTGCTTATTGTCATGATAATCTATTACGGTATAGCGCCAACAACAGCCGTTTTTACCCTTCCATTATTCATTCTACTAACGATAGCAACAGCGACTGCTGTAAGCCTATGGCTTTCGGCGCTAAACGTGGAATACAGGGACGTACGCTACACGATCCCCTTCCTTACACAATTCTGGTTGTTCCTCACGCCTATCGCGTATCCCAGCAGCTTAGTACCTGAGAAATGGCGCCTACTTTACGGATTAAACCCCATGGCGGGGGTAGTCGAGGGTTTTAGATGGGCTTTACTCGGGACAACCAATGTAAACTGGACCATAATTACAGTTTCTGTATTGATAGTTATTGTTCTATTTGTAGGTGGTCTCGTATATTTCAAACGCATGGAAAGGACATTCGCGGACATCGTGTAACATGAGTGAAATCGCAATAAAAGTCAGAAACATAGGAAAAGAATACAGGATAGGCGAGAAAAATGATTTCAGAACTATCAGGGACAGCATCACGTACTTTACCTCAAATAATCTCAGAAAACTGGTTTCCGGTATTGAAGGAATATTCGTCAAAAAAAGTATCTCTGATGTAGTCGGAAAACCTAGCTCCGTAAGGAGTAATCGTCCTAACATAGCCAAGCCCACACCTGGCTACGTAAGTGAACATGAAGGACACGATAATTACATCTGGTCGCTGAGGAACGTTTCTTTCGATGTCCGTGAAGGAGAAATAGTCGGAATAATCGGCCGTAATGGCGCGGGAAAAAGCACACTGCTGAAGATTATATCGGGGATAACCGAACCGACAGAAGGGAGAATAGATATCTACGGAAGGATCGCTTCTCTACTCGAGGTGGGCACAGGTTTTCACCAAGAGTTGACAGGAAGAGAAAATATCTATTTAAACGGAGCGTTGCTCGGAATGAAGAAACGGGAAATCGACCGTAAATTCGATGAAATAGTCGATTTTTCGGAAATCGATCAGTTTATAGATATGCCGGTTAAATTCTATTCGTCAGGAATGAGGGTCCGACTGGGCTTCTCGGTAGCTGCGCATCTAGAACCGGAGATATTGCTAATAGACGAAGCACTCGCAGTCGGAGACGCCGCATTTCAGAAAAAGTGTCTGGGAAAGCTCAACAATGTAGCCTCCTCGGAAGGCAGAACCGTAATCTTCGTCAGCCACGATATGGCGGCCATACAGGCGTTATGCCAGAGAGCCGTATTGCTTGAAAGCGGAAAGCTAATCTACGAAGGTCCTACATATGACGTAGTACAGGAGTACATGCAATCCATGAGCTCGACTTACGAAATTCCTCTCCATGAGAGAACGGACCGTTATGGGGACGGGAGCATAATTCTCACATCGCTAAGTATAGAGAATGCCGAGAGCGGAATCCCTATTAAGCCGAGCTCCAGATTGAAGATCAAAATAGGATATCGAAGTGAGAATCAAGTTCGCTTCCCCCAATTTATACTATATATCAAGGACTTCAGAACACATGTGACGATACTACGTCTTGACAGTGAAATGCTGAATGGACTGCCAATGACACTACCTCCCAATGGATGCGTTATTTGTGAGACAGATGAGATATGTCTGTCACCCGGAAGATGCTATATAGATGCTAGTATCAGAAAAGGAAACTCTACGGCAGATTATATAGAACATGTTGGATACTTTGATATTGAGATAGAAGACCGTTTCGGTTCGGGGAAACTTCCCTCACGAGAGCAGGCTATATTCCTCCTAAATTATAAATGGCACCTCGAGAATTTTTGATTATGTTTCTAATTACTCATCAAGGATATAAGTAACTGCGTGGTTATAACAGGAACTTTCAGAGGAATGACGTGAAAGAACGATGGTTACATCTTATAGGGGACGATTCGGTATGAGAAACAAGTCCAGGCATCATGTTCAGGTGGATGTTAAGTTTCTTATTTTCAAGGACAAGGGAGAGGGGAAAATAAAACGATATCAATATACTGCCATAGACGATACGACGAGGATTCGCGCCTTAAAGGTCTATGACCTTCACACACAGCGAAATGCTATAGACTTCATTGATTATGTGGTTAAGAGATTCCCTTTCCGGATTCACACGATAAGAACGGATAACGGGCATGAGTTCAAGTGGCAGTTCCACTGGCATCTGGAAAAAGAGCTTGGGATAAGTCATGTTTATATAAAGCCCAGGAGCCCGAACCTGAATGGGAAGGTGGAGAGGTCCCACAGGACAGACAAACAGGAATTCTATCAGCTGCTGACCTATAAGGGGGATGTAGATTTAGAAGACAAGCTCAGTGAATGGGAAAATTTCTACAATTACATCAGACCGCACGGTGCTCTTAATGGAAAAACCCCTTATGAGGCCCTGAGAGAAAAATTAAAATGAAGGCTCGCTGTCAATGGGATTCGGGAGATATACATCTCATATGCCCATTTG
>JBIOKC010000247.1:0-2808 GCA_044451425.1 Thermodesulfobacteriota bacterium | reverse complement strand
GCTTCTTATTTCTTTATCTAAAACTTATTCGACGCGAATTGTTTTTCCGCTGAAGTATATTAATTTTCCTGAACATAGAATGGTAACACATGAGTTACCAAAAACCATTGAAGTAGCTGTGAAGACTACAGGATTTGAAATTCTTTCTGACCGTCCTGATGTTCATATTCGGATACTCCGCTGCTTATGCTGTTCCCTCCGGGAGGATAATTACCGTATCCCCGGAGGGGCCGCTGAAGTCAGTTTCGGAGGCCATATCGACGGCGGAGAGCGGTGATACCATACGTATCCTGAGCGGTAATTACAGGGAGCACGTAGTAATTGACAAGACATTAACGATTATTGGCGAGGGCTATCCCCGCATAGACGGCGGCGGCAAAGGAGTCGTGGTTTTAATAAAAGCCCCGGGTACAGTATTCAAGGGTATACATGTGACCGGGAGCGGCACCAGCCTCAACCTCGAGGACGGGGGCATTATCCTTGATTCCGCTCACGGGAGCATTATCAAAGAAAACAGCCTCGACGACGTGCTCTTCGGTATATACCTCAAGAACTCACCCGACAGTATCATAGAAAAGAACGTCGTCGAGGGGAAGGATTTGGCACTTCCCGAGCGCGGCGACGGTATAAGGCTCTGGTATAGCTCCGGGACGAAGATAATCTATAATCTTGTCATCCGTACGAGGGACCTCGTGATTTGGTGGACGAGCAACACTCTCATAGAGGGCAACAGGGTAGAGCAGGGCAGGTACGGCCTACACTACATGGTCAGCAATAAAAACCTTTTCAAGGACAATATTTTCATAGACAATTATGTCGGCGGATTTCTCATGTACAGCAGCAACATTACTTTCGAGAACAACATATTCGCCCGCAACCAAGGCCCCGCGACCGGATACGGAATCGGGTTCAAGGACCTGGATAACGTAACCGCCGAGGGCAATCTCTTCATCGACAACCGCATAGGAATGTACCTCGACAACTCACCGCATCTCATTGACTCGTGGAACAAAATAGAGGGTAACGTCATAGCATTTAACGATATCGGCGTGTCCATGATGCCGTCTATAGAGAGGAACGCTTATATCTACAATACGTTCCTCGACAACAACGAGCAGGTGGAGGTGAGGGGAGGGGGGACGCTGAAAGGCAATCGGTGGTTCGAGGGCAAGAAGGGAAATTACTGGAGCGACTACGTGGGATATGATCAGGACGGGGACGGTGTAGGGGACATACCTTACAAGCCGGAGAGCTTGTTCGAAAGCATTATAGATTCGAAACCTGAGCTCAGGATATTTATATATAGCCCTGTATCCAAGGCGATAGAGCTTGCGTCGGAAGCTTTCCCTGTGATGAAGCCCGATCCCAAACTGACGGACGATTATCCGATAGTTAAAGCGCATATTCCCGAGCATTTCCTGACGGGGAAAAGAAAGATTCCGCTCAAGCTCCTCATCATTTCATTCACCATGGTGATGGTGCCTCTCTTTTTTTGCGGCTACATATTGAAGAACCGGACCGGGGGTAAGCATTGATAGAGATAAGGAATGTAACTAAGCGTTTCGGAAAGCTGGTAGCGGTCAATAACGTGAGCTTCAGCGTCGGTCATGGGGAGGCTCTTGCATTGCTGGGATCGAACGGGGCGGGGAAAAGCACCCTCATCAAATGCATGCTCGGTCTCCTCGATTATTCGGGCAATATCTCGATGAACGGAATCGATGTAAGGGAGCATCCGAAGGAAGCCAGGCGCTGTGTGGGTTATCTGCCCCAGGAGTCTGCCTTTTACGATATGAGGGCGAGGGATATTATCTGGTTTTTCGCGCGGCTGCGAAATACAGGCGGCGTTGAGACGGATAACTTATTGACCGAAGTCGGGCTCGCGGAGCACGCGTCGAAATACGCGTCCGAGCTCTCAGGCGGCATGAGGCAGCGGCTTTCATTCGCGATCGCTCTTCTCTCGTCTCCCCAAACGCTCCTCCTCGACGAACCGACTTCCAATCTCGATGCGAGGGCGAGGGGCGATTTTCTCAAATTAGTGAAGGAATACAAGGACAGGGGGAAGACGGTAGTATTCTCGTCACACAGACTGGACGAAGTGGACTATCTCGCCGACAGGGTGATAGTAATGAGAGACGGAAAACTAATCATGGACGAGGAGCCTGAAAAAATACGACATAGACTCGGACTAGGCACGAAAATGAATATAGCAGTACCTGAAGAGTTCGTTTCCCGCGCGTCTTCGGTTTTAGCTGAGGCCGGCATCATCGTTCACGGAAAAAACGGCAAGGGGCTTTTGATCGAGGTTAGGGGCGGCGACAGTCTGCATCCGCTGAGGGAGCTTATGTCGAGGCAAATACCGGTTGTAGGGTTCAGCGTGGAAGAGCCCACGATGGAGAACATACTGGAAGGAGCGGTGAGAGATGGAGCTTAGAAATATTCTCATTTTGGCCGGAAAGGAAACCAGGGAATCGCTAAAGAACAGGTGGTTCGTTTTATATACGGTCTCATTTTGCGTGCTCGCTCTTTTAATACTGTCAATCGCTCCCGAGAGCGGAGGCGAGATCGCGGGCGTAACCGGATACGGCAGGACGGCCGCGAGCCTGATTAACCTAGTCCTGCTATTTGTCCCTCTCATAGCCCTGATAACGGGCGCTATAAGCATTTCGGGGGAGAGGGAGAACGGCACTCTCCAGTACCTCCTCTCTCATCCCGTCACGAAGTCGGAAGTATTCCTCGGGAAATTCATTGGAATCTTCGTTCCTATATGCTTTTCAATATCCCTTGGGTTCGGGCTAGTTGGTATAGGGG
>JBIOKC010000246.1:0-2830 GCA_044451425.1 Thermodesulfobacteriota bacterium | reverse complement strand
GGGTCGCACGTTCCGTCTAGAAACACGGGCCGGGGAGTTTATTGCTATGGCAAGCCTAAAAGCAGTAAACTTGTAAGCAAAGGGAAACCAACAAGCGCGCAACTCGCAAGAGCCAGGCGCAAGGTCTGAAAGGGCCTGAAGTCATAGCGATACATACTAGAAACCAGACGATCTAGCCCTGGGCAGGGCGAAGCTAGGCGAAAGCCTAGTGGAGGCTCGCAAGGGTTCTGACGTGCAATTCGTTCCCCAGACCTGGGACTAGGGGCTAAAGACCAATCTAGTCTGGTGATAGCTAGTTCCTTCCGAAGTGGGCCTGAGCCCAGTCCCGAACGAGGCGGCTGGTGGGGTAGAGCACTGACTGGAAAACAAGGACCCGAAAGGATCCACTTTCCTCTCAAACTACGAATCCACCCGCACCTAAGACTTTGGGAAACGGGTTAGTGGGGGTAAGCTCCACGACCGAGAGGGGGACAACCCAGACTGAGGTTAAGGTCCCCAAATGCTGGCTAAATGTCAAACCAAAGGGCGTCGTCAGCCTCAGACAGCGGGGAGGTAGGCTTAGAAGCAGCCATCCTTCAAAGAAAGCGTAACAGCTCACCCGCCGAGGCTGACGGCCCCGAAAATTGACGGGGCTAAGCCAGCTACCGATACCTCAGAACGCAGTGCACACTGCGCTGGTAGGAAGGCGTCCTAGTTGGGCAGAAGCTGGGCTGTGAGGTCCAGTGGACCGATTAGGATTGCGAATCCCGGTGGTAGTAACAGCAAAGAGAAGTGAGAATCTTCTCCGCCGAAGGGGCCAGGGTTCCCCGGCAACGATCGTCAGCCGGGGGTAAGTCGATCCTAAGGCATAACTTAACCGATTATGCCGAAAAAGGGAATCCGGCTAAAATTCCGGAACCATACAGATACATGCGGCGACGCAAGCTTAGTGTTGACGTTTCGGGGTAGGCTGAGCAAGGTCTTCGCCTTGTTTAACCGTATAAACCTAGGGAGTGCCGTAATGACGAGAACTAGGCGAAATCGGGAATAGCAGCTCGTTTTAGAGCGGTTTAGCTGATCTCTGGAGCCACTGAAAAGCGCACTAAGAAGGATTCTGTATGATCGTACCTAGAACCGACACAGGTGTCCCTAGGCGAGGAACCTAAGGCGTGTCGGGTATACACTAATGCGAGGGAACTCGGCAAATTAGCCCCGTACCTTTGGTATAAGGGGTGCCTGTTCTTTCAGCTTCGTGCTGAGAGAGCAGGTCGCAGTGACAAAGGGGTCTCGACTGTTTAATAAAAACACAGGAAGCCGCAAGAGCGAAAGCTTGTGAACGGCTTCTGAATCCTGGCCAGTACAGGTACCTGAAACCTGGGTCCAACTGGGCTAAGGGCCTGCAAACGCCGGGAGTAACTCTGACTCTCTCAAGGTAGCCAAATGCCTTGTCGGGTAAGTTCCGACGTGCATGAATGGATCAACGAGGGCCCCACTGTCCCCGCGTAGTACCCGGTGAAACCACATAACGTGGACGAACAGTCCACGATCTCCCAGCGGGAAAAGAAGTCCCTGTGGAGTTTTACTGCAGCCTGCCGCTGGAATACGGTTGTGGATGCAGAGCGTAGTCGGGAGCCGTCGATCCTGAGTTCTCTGGGACTCGGGGGAGGCAACAATGGAACACCGACTTTCTGCAACCGTGTTTCTCACCAGCCCCTTGCGGGCTGGAACAACGGTAGGTGGGCAGTTCGGCTGGGGCGGCACGCCCTTGAAAAGATATCAAGGGCGCCCTAAGGTTGGCTCAGGAGGGACAGAAACCCTCCGTAGAGTGCAAGGGCAAAAGCCAGCCTGACTGAATCCCAAACAGTAAGGGATGCAGAGGAGAAATCCGGGCTTAGCGATCATCCATGTTCCCCCTTGGTGGGGGCTGGATGTGTCAGAAAAATTACCCTAGGGATAACAGGCTCGTCGCGGGCGAGAGTCCCCATCGACCCCGCGGCTTGGTACCTCGATGTCGGCTCTTCCTATCCTGGCCCTGCATAAGGGGCCAAGGGTGAGGCTGCTCGCCTATTAAAAGGGAACGTGAGCTGGGTTTAGACCGTCGTGAGACAGGTCGGACTTTATCTGCTGGGAGTGTTGGCTGCCTGAGGGGAAAGGGTCCCTAGTACGAGAGGAACGGGACGCTGTGGCCTCTAGTTAACCGGTTGTCTGAAAAGGCAGTTGCCGGGCAGCCACGCCGTTGTGGATAAGAGCTGAAAGCATCTAAGCTCGAAGCCTCTCCCGAAAAGAGGCAGCCATTCCAGTTTCACTGGACGAAGGCTCCCATAAAAGATGGGTTTGATGGAGCCGGGGTGTAAGCTAGAAGACTTCGGTCGACTAGCTCAGCCTGCGGCCACCAATCGCCTGAGATGTCGAGTCAATGTAGTATCTGAGCGATATTTGGTTGGAAACGCATCTTTCGGTACAGTGTGAAGTGAAGTGTTTGGCCTATGCATGGCGTAACTGCCATATTTGCTGAAGCGTTTTATTTTTTTTAATAAAATCTTGTCTTTGTAATTGACGTGTATCTTTTTCTTTTTGTAATTGAAAACTAAACTATGAATTTTTTTGAATGCAGACTTTGTTAGATGCGTTTGTGAGAAATCCAGATTTTTTGGGCAATGGTTATATCGGTAAATTGCAGCTAAGATTTTGATGAAAATACATGACAACTAAAGCGCCCCTTTGCCCCGAATGCTTCATAGAAATGAAACCCAAAGCTAACAAGCAAAATGTAGTAATCTATCATCAATGTCCCAAATGTGGCACTTTAATATTGTTCACTCATTCAGGACATTAACATAGTGCATTAATT
>JBIOKC010000245.1:0-2839 GCA_044451425.1 Thermodesulfobacteriota bacterium | reverse complement strand
TTATTAGATCATCCCGCAGCGGGTCTATACGTTTTCGTGTTTGGCTCGGGAGGCGAGAATCCACATGAATACGCTTTTCAGTACCTCACGCTCCGGTCTGTTCGTATCTGTCTCGAAATAGAAGCGGTCTTTAATCTCTTCCGGTTCCTCCCACTCCGAGATAAACCTATCCAGAATCGATACCCTGGCGTCAGACACCGATTTCCCTTCTTTTTCTCTACTTAACAGTCTCTCTTCTATTATATCTATAGGCGCAGTGGTTCTGATAAAGCGGACATCGGCATTCTTCTCTTTCGCCCGGCTCGAGAAGACTTCTCTCCACTTGCGCTTGGAAAAACTCGCGTCTAGTATAACAGCGCCGTCCTCGTCTAGCCTGTCTAACGCACGCGTTATTATCTCGCCGTAAGTCGCCTCTGTAATATCTTCCGTGTATATGCCTCCTCCCCATTCATCATATCTCCTCTCGCCCGAGAGCGTGCCCGTAATTTCTTTCCTCACCGGGTCGGAGGATACGATACGGCACAAGAGCTCCTTGCCAAGTAAGGTAGCCAGCGTGGATTTCCCGGCGCCGATAATACCGAATACGATTATGACCGTAGGGGCAGAGCCGAAGAGGGCATACCTGAGTGCGAACCTGAAATATTTTTGCGCGCGCTCCCGAGATGCTTGCTTCTCCTCGTCGGGCACTTCGGGCTCGTACGCCCTTATGCTCTCGACCTTTCCCCTGACGAATGCCCTGTAGCATTTATAGAAGTCCATTACATCATAGATACCCTTATCGTCCATGGCCACAGAAATTTCTTTCACGATAAAACGCGCAAAGCCCGGGTACCCGTTATAGTCGAGATCCATTGCGAGGAAGGCTATGTCGGAGGCCGTGTCTATGTATCTGAACCTCTCGTTGAACTCTATACAGTCGTAGATGCATATATCGTCAGTACCGATGTTTATATGGTCGAGGTGGAGGTCGCCGTGACAGTCTTTGATGAAATTGTCTTCCATTCGCCTCATGAATATTCCGGTCTCGTCTCTGAAAAAAATTTCATTGTAATATTTTATGGAGTCGTATGCTTCCCGTGATATGGTCTTGTCAGTGAACTTTTCGGATAGCGCGAGGTTCTCGTCTACGTTTATCTTTATTTTTTCAGGGTGTCCGTATATGAGCACTTCCTCCTTGGGCAGCTGCCGCCTGTAGAAATCGACAAGCTTCCGCACGAGTCTTCTTAATTCCTCTTCCGTGATCATGCCCCTCCGGAGAAGGTTTACGAGGAACTTCCGTTCAGGGAGCTTTCTCATTTTTACGGCGTATTCTACCGTGGTTCCGGTACCGCCGAGCGAAAGCTTTCCGTCTTTAATGGTTATTTCCTCGACGCCCAGATATACGCCCTTGCATAGCCTCCTGTTGAGCTCGACTTCAATATTACAGAAATGTCTCCTCTTCTCGAGCGTGCTGAAATCGAGGAACCCGAAGTCCACGGGCTTTTTTACCTTATACACATAGGGGGGCGCTATGAAAACGTCGGACGCGTGTGTCTGCACGTGCCGTACCCACGACGTTCTGTGCGGGTATGACGAGGGCAGGAGTAGAAAATCTATCAGCTTCTGCCTGTTGAATCTTTCATAATTTGGCATCGGTTCATGAGGAGAGCTTCGTTAAGGCCTGAGAGCCATGACCGAGCATGGAGATTCTGGTATGATCCTTTCAGTGACGCTTCCCAGTATGAGCCTTTTCAGACCCGTCCTCCCGTGCGTATTTATCACAATCAGGTCGATATTGTTCCTGGAAGCGTAGTTCGCGATAGAAATAGCCGGGCTCAATCCGTGAATGACCTCGGTCTCAATTTCATTTTTGACCGACTTGCCTCGCGAGCTCTCGTATTTCGAATTGATTTCCGATGTCCTGTTCCTGAGCTCTTCCCGAGACTGCTTAATCACGATGTCTAGCGCCCCGGCGGGCATATCCTGCGCGTACATATCGAGTCTGAGTGCGTAAACAACCGTCACCTGAGCTCCGGAAAGAGCCGATAGGTCGAGCGCGTAATTTAGAGCTGTTTCGTTGTCGTCCGCGAGGTCTAAGGGGACGAGTATTTTTCCGAATTTTATCTCTTTTCCGGGGTCGGGTTTCTTGACGGCAAGCACAGGAACATTTGAGCTCTTGAGCACCTTCACCGTCTCGCTCCCGACCATCACGCTTTCCAGTATCCCGTGTCCCTGTTTGCCCATGACTATAAGATCTACCTTTCTCAGTCTGGAGAACTCCCTTATCTTGTCGCTCGGTATGCCCTTTAGAATGACGCCGTCGAATTTTATCCCGGAATGCAGGAGCTCGTTACGCACATCGACGAACCTGTCGCTCACCCTCATTTCCACCTTCGATTTCCATTCCATGAACTCTTTGTCCTCTTCACGCAGCGATTCGAAGAGCAGCTGTACGGGGAGCGGTATGACATGCACCCCTATGATTTCCGCGCCCGAGAGCCCCGCGATGTATTTGGCATATGCCAACGCGACTTCGGCTTCGCCCGATCCGTCGGTTGCCCATAGAATCTTTTTAATCTCCATCTCAGTTTACCTTTCGAGCAGTATTTTCGTCTTCCCCTCTATCGTTCCCTTGGACGAAGTTCTCAATTCTACCACATTTTGATGCAGTATCCGCCGGGGGACTTGTTTACAACACCTTCGATTTGCTGCTTAACGCCATTGCGAGGTTAACAAGCTCCGTCGCGACTACCACGATAAGGTCGTCGACGGACACAATCCCTTTTAACTTTTTTCCCCGCGTTACGGGCAGCCTCCTTATCGAATTCTCCGACAGGATCCTCAGCATCTCGAATATATC
>JBIOKC010000244.1:0-2876 GCA_044451425.1 Thermodesulfobacteriota bacterium | reverse complement strand
TCTCAGAGATCAGGAGGGAAGAAACATGAAGAATTACATATTTGCTCTCCTCGTAATCATGTGCCTCGCCTCCTCTAAGGAGAAAAGAGAAACCGGACCTCAGGCGATCCATTACGGTGAAGACGTTTGTGAGAGATGCAAGATGATTATAAGCGACAAAAGGTTTGCGGCTCAGTACATAACGAAACGCGGCGAGGCGAAGAAATTCGACGATATAGGGTGTATGATAGACGAGCTTAAAGAGGGAAAAAACAGCGGGTACCGAGTGCTCGCGATTTACGTCACCGATTACGACACAGGAGAATGGATAGATGCCGGAGGGGCTTATTATCTCCGGAACACGGAGCTCAAGACGCCCATGGGATACGGAATTGCGGCATTCGGGAGCGAAGAATCGTTGCGGTCGAACCGGTTTTTCAAGGGCGGGCAGGAGCTCGGAAGGCTCGATGACCTTCTGAAATAAGTATTCAAGGACGGCTCAAATGAACAAAAGGGTCATAGAACCGAGTGAGAAGATTCAGGGCGCGGCGCTTCCGCTCTTCATAAAAAAAGGCATAGCCGGTACCACGACGAAGGCGATAGCGAAGAGAGCCGGCGTTTCCGAAGGTTCCATATACAATTATTTCAAGAGCAAGGAGGACCTAGCATATAGACTCTTCGTCCGCTGTATGGACGAATTCAGGGACGAGCTCACGGAGAAAACTGCGGACGCTCACGACCCTCGGGCAAAGCTCTCAGCCGCGGTCGAGACATTCTTCGGATACGCGGAAAGGGAGCCATATGCCTACGCGTACATTATGATAGGGCATTATACGGAGCTTCAGAAGTTGCCATATGATAAAATGAAGCCCAAGGACGTGTTTGTCGAAATTGTAAAGGAAGGAATGGAAGGCGGAGTATTTATGAATATGGATGAAAATTTGGGTGCCGCCTTTGTTATAGGGATGGTTACAAGGGCGATACTATTTCATAAGAGCGGAATAATCAGTATGCCTTATACGAACCTGACGGATGAAACTAAAGCCTCGTGCCTGAGGGCTCTGGGCATTTGTTGATACCGGGGCCGCCTGATAAACCTCATATACCGATAAGACTTATATAATTTCATCGTTACTAAATTTATATCTGGAATTGGATTCACGGAATGTTCAAACTATGATTTATACTTTATACCTGGTGTATGAAATATATCGGAGGGTATAGAATGCTTGTAAAAGATTGTATGACGAAAGACCCCGTGACTTTTTCCCCGGGGGAAGATGTCAGGCTTGCTTTTAACATTCTTACGGACCACAAGATACGTCAGGCCCCCGTACTGGAGAATGGAAAGCTGGCCGGTATAGTGACCGACAGGGATCTCAGACTCGCACTTATGGAAACGCTTACCGAGCCCGGCTTGACTGTAAGGTCCATAATGACCCCGAACCCGGTCACGGTAAACGAGAATTCTCTCCTTAGGGATGCGGCCAAGATGATAGGTAATAACAAGTTCAATGCGCTTCCAGTCCTTTCCGATTCAGGGAAGCTCGTAGGCGTCCTCACCATGACCGATATTCTGAACGGCCTCGTAAAAGCCCTCGACGACAGGAACGAATGACGGCGGCTTGCTTCACACAGCCAAAGCATTAAACTAACGCTGACAAAGGAGAAAGTATATGAAGATCGAGAAATTGTTGTTTCCTACGGATTTCTCTCCCAGGTCTATCAGCGCGAGAGAGTACACGATCTACATGGCTCAGGCCTTCGACGCATCCGTTTACTTGCTTCACGCGATAGAGCCTCTGAAATACGATGAGGTGGACGATGAGATCAAGGATTTCTACACAACGCTCGAAACCCAGCTCAGTCAAAAAATGGAACTGGAGAAAGAGGCCTTTGAAAAAATGGGGGTTAATGTGAATACGGATATAGTCATAGGCCAGAGGTGGAGGGTCATCAATGCCTATGCCAGGGAGAAGGGAATCGACCTTATAATTATGGGGTCTCACGGGATAAGAACGGAGTCCGGGGACATATCGATAGGGACGACCAGTCATAGGGTCATGTTCTCGTCTCCGTGTCCTGTTCTTATAGTCAGGCACGAAGGCGTGTGATTGAAATATACTCGATGAGATTTTGCAATTCTGCTATAGAATTAGGGGATAATACTAGAGGAGGAAACGTTCTATATGATGAGATTAATCCCTGATGTAAAGAGGATTACGGTCATTGCGGCACTATTAGCGGCGCCCTTTTTATACTGCGTTCAGGCATTCGCACAGTACGGTAATACCCGGTCATCCGCGAACAACCAGCCGCCAGTAACGCCCGTGGTAGACCCTGTTGCGGACAAGTTTTTTAATGATATGAGCAATACGCTGGGATCGACCAAGGATTTTTCCTTCCGAGCGGACATTAATTTCGATCAGCTCCTATCTTCAGGGCAGCAGATACAGTACGGAGGTATGGCCGACGTTACCGTAGAGAGGCCGAACAAGGTCTACGCCTCGTTCGTCGGCGATCTGAGCAGCAAAAAGATATGATGATATACGGGCAAGGAAGTTACCATACTCGACGTTACCATACTCGACGTTAACAAAAACTTTTACGGCAAGCTGGCCGTGCCCGCCCTCAGCTGATTAAGGAGTATCGAGAGGGCGCTTTCGCGCTTCGATGGCGTTAGACGGTTGGGGGTCCGTACCGTATCAAACGCGTTCGCGCCTCCGAGCCCGTGAGTCCCTCTTCGGGCAAGACACCAAGTCCGTTTAATACCTCCTCCACAGAAGTGTTGTAGGGATTTTTTATGACGGCAATATCATTACCGCTCAGGGTCGGCCGGAGCCGTTCGCTCGTGCTCTTATATTAACTCACGTGCGGTTTATTAGATCATCCCGCAG
>JBIOKC010000243.1:0-2886 GCA_044451425.1 Thermodesulfobacteriota bacterium | reverse complement strand
GTATCTTAACGCCCGAGAGTATGAGGATTACTATGATTCCTACGAATATTGCAACCGGTGAAAACATCTTGTACCTCCTATTTTAGATGAGCTTATAACTTGTTAACTCTAAACCTAAACCCCTTTAGCACTTCGACCACTTTAACCTTGTCCCCTTTCCGTATCGGTTCTTCACTTTCAGCGTCCCAGTACTCCCCTTCGATATATATCTTACCAGTGGATACCGCGGTTCCTTCCTTTCCTATCATGCCTTCCAGACCCATCTGCGGGGCAAGCCGCTGTGCTTTAATCAAATAGAATATCACGTACGCGAAAAAGAGTCCGAAAGCGAGCGTCGAAGCAATGACGACATTAAACCCCACTCTTACGTCGGACTCAGGCGTATCGAAGAGTAAAAGCGCACCGAGGGCGAAGCTTATGAGCCCGCCCAGAGTGAGCGCGCCGTAACTCGTAACATAGGCCTCAGCTACGAAGAGTACAATGCCGAGGAGTAAAAGCGCAGCGCCTGCGTAGTTAAACGGGAGTATCTGGAATGAGACGAACCCCATTAGCAGACACACCGCGCCGGCTACGCCGGGGAATACCAGACCGGGATTATAGAATTCGAGCAAAAGGCCGAGAGAACCAAGCGATATAAGAAGGAAAGCTATGTCCGGCGTGCTCAGCGTGTCGACGAGCCTCTGCTTCACGTTCATTCCCACCCTGGTAATCAAGGCGTTTGCCGTATGGAGCGTCACCTCCCCTTTCGGGAGCTTTACACGTCTCCCGTTTATTTCCCGTATTAGTTCTTCGAGGTCCGGGGCAATAAGGTCTATAACATGAATTTTGAGCGCTTCTGTGGACGTGATGGACGAGCTTTTTCTGACAGCTTCTATGGCCCACTTGACATTTCTTCCTCTTTCCTCCGCGATGCCTTCTATAAACGAGGATGCATAGTTCTCGAGCTTTTCACTCATGATGTCCTGATCGGACTTGTTGTTTTGAGGGGCCGACGATTTTTCTTTCTTATTTTCGTCCCCTCCGGTTCCCTTTTTTTCGGGCTCTCCGTTTCCGGGTGTGACGGAGACCGGGTGAGCCGCTCCGATGCTCGTGCCGGGAGCCATGACCGCTATATTAGCCGAGAGTGTGATGAATACGCCGGCTGATGAGGCTGAAGCCCCTTTCGGAGATACATATACCACTATTGGTACGGGCGAGTTAAGTATGAGCTTTACTATCTCTTTCGTGGAAGTGAGAAGCCCTCCCGGGGTATCGAGCTCTATTATCAATGCCTGAGCGGACCTCTCCTCCGCCTCCCGTATACCCGTGCGTATGTAGTCGAGAGTCGCGGGGTTTATAGTGCTGTTTATTTCAATTACGACTACTTCCGGAGACGAGGTTGTTCCGGCATTACCCGTCAGCGCATAGCTATTCAAAAAGCAGCAGAACGTAAGGATAACAAGTATTAGTAAAGGTTTTCTAACCATACTCGGGCCCTCAATTAGTTTAGCTCTAAGGCCGTGAAACCGCAAGGAAAAGGAGGCTATGGGACGATACGGGCGGGTACATTCACAGTGTCCGGATAATCCTTGTATTTCTGATGCCTCTGATTATAATTCTTCCCCATGGCGAAGAAGATCAAATACACTCAGAAAGAGCTTAAGGGGCCCGATAAGTTCAGCAGTACTGTTATCGCCGGCTTCGAGTATTTTTCAGACCACTCGAAAAAAATAGTTTTAATTGTGGCGGCTGTGATCGTTGTGCTCATAGCGGGGTACATTCTGAACAACTTAAGAGAAAACAAGAATGTGGATGCGACAAAGATGTTTAACGAGGCGGTATTGAAATATAACGCCGGAAACAATGAAGAAGCTCTTAAGGGGTTTCAATCTCTCAAGGCGAATTATCCTAACAATAAAATTTCGAGCATCGCCCTCTATTATACGGGTATTATCGATTTCAAGCTCGGGAAGTATGACGGATCCATAAACGCGCTCAATGAATTCCTCGATTCGGGCGTTGACCAGGATATGCTAGTCCAGTCTGCCGTGCTTATGCAGGGGCTCGCCAGGTTTAAGCAAGGGAAATGGCAGCAGGCAATAGAGTTCCTGTCAAAAGTACAGCAGGAGCAAGGGAGTCCTTATGAAGAGACCGCGAAAATCCATATGGCATTGGCATATGAGAAGCTGGGGCAGACTGAGAAAGCCAAGGCGATATATAAAAACCTGTATAACGTCAATACGGGAATCAACGCAGGCATGACCACCAACCTGAGGCCTTCTTCCCGAACCGATAAAAATTAGTTTATGGATATTTATACGGCTGGTGTTATTGGAAAACGGTCTATTCGACAACCTGGATTACTTTTGCGGATATCCATCCCTCTTTGCCGTCGGGAGCCTGAATCTTTACCCACCGTCCGTTCTTTTCCCCCAACCCGCTGAATACATCCCCTTCGTTGACTACAGTGACGACGTCATTACCCATGCCGGGGCCGCTCCGGACGTTTGCGCCGACACCGATTACTTTGTATTTCACGACGGTGCCGGTGGCTGCGGTTTGAAAAGACTGTCCTTTCTGCACCAGCGGTTGCTTATTGGCCGCAACTTTCTCTGCCTTTGACTGAAGCTGATCTGAGACTATATCCACGGGCTTTTCCTTTGCAGGCTCCTGAGGCGGCTGTATCTGAGGGGGTATATTTTTATCTTCCCTAATCTTCTCTTTCGCCGCATCGTGAACAGAAGGCGCTTTGACCTGCTCTTTCGCAGTCTGAGGCGGAGGGACTTTCTTCGCAGCTTTATTTGCCTGCGAGGTGTAAGTCTTAACGTCTATTACGGATACTTCCTGAACTCCCCACATCCTCATAAGCATGTCGTAGAAGAGTACGCCCACGATGATGCCGAGAAT
>JBIOKC010000242.1:0-2888 GCA_044451425.1 Thermodesulfobacteriota bacterium | reverse complement strand
GGATAGGCATAGGCCGTACCTTTCGCGCACTGCTTGACCTCGGCCGTATCGCCGCCGGATATGCCGAACGAGGCGGCGGACGAAAGCGCCGAAGACGCGAGCGATACGAGCAGCGCAGCCGTGAGAACCGCTATGTGACGTCCGACCATAAAGAATAGAATACCGAGATGTGTTGCGCGGGCAAGCGTACCCGGGACAGGAGATTACACGTGTTTCAAGAGCTGTAGTATTTTACTTATTAGTCAGAATTGGATAATTACCGCGCCTATTGTAAAGTGTGTAAAACTATTCGCTCCATGGAGGATGTGATGAATAAGCTATGCAGATCGCTGTCCAGTTTTTCCCTAATCTATATCCTTACGGCGTCTGTGTTGTTTGTCCATGTCAGAGAGAGCCGCGGCGAAAACGGCGGCACTTGCCTGATAGCGTTTACGAAAGTCGCAGGAGGCGGAGAGGGCTTGATTTTTAGACTTTCAGGTCGAAGTAGGCGGAAACACAGGTCTTGCTGAATTTATCGGAGGCGCTACAGTGGTCGGCAATATCGGGACGGGAGATCCAGTGACCCTGACAGAACTTCCCACACCCGGATTGCAGTTAACGGACAATTCGTGCAATTCCGGGCCTGGGGTTATCGTGACGGAAGTAGATGACGGATTCACTCAATATCTGGATCCTCAGCAGAGTGTTCAGGCGGAATGCACGTTCGTGAACGTGCGAATACCGGAGTCTATTCCGACTCTCTCGGAATTGGGGATGATTTCCGCGACCGCGGGATTGGGATTGATCGGCGTGTTTTTCACGGTGAAGCGGAGAAGGCTGCAGGCAGGCGCGTAATCTGAATATATATCTAAGGAATGAATTCCCGATTTCTCGAGAATGACAAAAGTTGTGATGCCTCTTCCTCCTCAGTGGTAGAAGGGGCTTTTTTGTTTTGGCTTCATTTCCCTCTTTCCTTGTTAAAAGGCAGGAAGAAAGGCAAATATAATTCTCTTCTTTTCCTTGATGAAAAGAAGCAAAAATCATCCGACAGCACAGAATTCCGGCTAAAATCGTTCGCTAATGCTAATAATGTTTTTATTCCACCCATAAACTAATAACATTTTTTCGTGCATTAACGCCCGATTTCTTAACGCCGAATCTGTGTATGTCGGGAAGGAACAGACTTGCGCCGCTGCGCGTTCGATTCCGTACTTGCCCAGATAGGCTCGCTCGAAATGACGGGGATGGGAGTGGAGATGAAATCGTAGAAACACACTATGTGTGTGTTGCGTATTGAGGCGGGGGACATTAATATTTGATCATGGAAAATGCCAGGAAGTTTGTGTGTCCTTATTGTAATTCGGACGATGTGATAGAGATCGTATACGGCTTGCCCGCTGACGAGACGGTAGAGACCGCGAAGAGGGGGGAGATATTACTCGGTGGATGCGTCATCGAGGAGGGTTCGCCCAATCTGTACTGCAAGTCGTGCGATCACAACTGGTTCGATGAGTCGATAAGACGGTGACCGCGGCTGTGGGCGGCTCCGCTAAAGGCGGGACCGACCGGATCGATTAAAGCTACTGAAGGAGGATTATGATATGCGTACAATATCGATAGTCGTATTGGCTCTGGCGGCCGCCGTGGTATTCGGAATTGCGGCTCGCGCGGCTGGAACGGTTCCGGGCAGCGTGGAGTATCAGGGGAACTCGGTTAAGTTCACCCACGTTTACCTTATCTCGAGTCCGGATATGTTCGACCCGAAAGCGACCGTGAGGACGCTGATACTCACTGACGCTGACATAGGCGACAAGATCACGGCGTGCTATTCGGTCTTCTGCGCGACCGGGCTCGTGCTGAACGGGATGACGGTGGAGTTCAGCCATAACCCGAGGCTCACTTACTGGGTAGGCGTAAAGAATCAGTTAAAACAGGTCACTGGTAGCGCCATACCCGTGGAGGTTTTCAAGCCGAAGGCGGATACGCCCGACCATCTGGCCGGGCTGCTGATGATCGACGACTCGGGAATCAAAGGGCCCAAGGGTACGGCCGAGTTCGACGTTACGCTCACAAAGTCGTTTACATCGAGAAATTGATTGGTGCGCTGTATAAATTTTATAGAAAATATATCAAAAATATCGAAAAGCCTCTTCCTCCGGAGCGGGGGGAAGGGGCTTTTTTGTCCTGACTTCATTTCCCTCTTTCCTTGTTAAGGGGCAGGAAGAAAAAGAAAGGCAAATATAATTCTCTTCTTTTCCTTGATGAAAAAAAGCAAAAATCATCCGACAGCGCAGAATTTGGCTAAAAATCCCTTGTTAACGCTAAAATGTTTTAATTCCACCGACATCCCTAAAACATTTTTGCGTGCGTTAACGAGTAATTTTCTTAACGCCAATTCTGCGAATGTTGGGGAAGAGAAAGGCGTCTAGAATGATTAAGGTAAACCTCCATCCACGCCGCTTGATTTTAGTCGAGATTAAGCTATATGTTAAGCGGATTCGCTACATTCGCTGCTATTCCTCAGACAGGAAAGCGACACAATTAATAGCGTACATAGCACAGTCTTCGTTCGCGGAGCAACAATTAAAAATATTTTGTGTTTTTGTCGACATTGTTGGTAAAATCTTGGAAATGTCCGATGACGCCAGAATCGCCATAGAGGAGGCAGCCAAGATACTCGGTATTGACCTGGAGAGGTTGCTGTTAAAGACGTTTGAGCTCGGTATCAGGATTCAGAATGACAGAAAATCCGCGACTGATTTCATCATCGCATCCGACCTCGAGGGTCTGAAGGCGAGTATTGGGAAATAGGGGTATTTAGTGACCCCCTCAACATTGCTCGTCAGTGTCTATGAAGGAGCCACGGCCTGTGGAAAGGCCATAAGATGAGGTGTGTGCGCTGCCCTAGG
>JBIOKC010000241.1:0-2912 GCA_044451425.1 Thermodesulfobacteriota bacterium | reverse complement strand
TCTTAATGCAGAGTAATATACGGATATTACTCAATATTTTGACCTCAATCCCTCTCAGTTAACAATACTGCTCTACGTCGTAATATCCATGCTGCTGGGGGCGGTAGTCGGTCTCGACAGGGAGCTTGCGGACAAGCCCGCGGGGCTAAGGACGCACATGCTTGTCGCGGGGTCGGCGACACTGCTCGTATCGCTGGGCAAGCTCATTATTCAGCAGTTTGGATTAAACGACGTCGCTCTCGGCTTCGATCCGCTTCGTATAATAAGTGCTATAATCACGGGTGTGAGCTTTCTCGGCGCCGGTACTATCATCAGGCGGGGCTCGGAGGACAAAGTGAAGGGCCTGACAACGGCCGCGGCGCTCCTTTTTGTCTCTTCCGTGGGGATTTGCGTTGCGCTTTCGAAGATTCTGCTGGCGATCGGTGTCACTTGATTATAGCTCTCGGCACACTGAGGGGAGTCGTGTATATGGAGAGGAAGTTTGGTTTCGGACGAAGGGAGTTCTGAATCGCCCGATCGCCGCGTCGTGACGAGTCACCCCGTGTTCTTCCCATTTATATTTGCTTTGAGTGAGGACGGGCTCTCGCCCGTAATCAGCCTCACGCCCCTCTTTCTCGTGAAATAATTCCACGTCCATTGAAAGAGCACCAGAATCTTGTTGTCGAATTCGATGAGGTAGCTTATGTGGACAAAAGCCCAGATGAGCCACGCCGGGAATCCGGATAGCCTAATCCGGGGCAGATCGGCCACCGCGGCGTTCCGCCCTATGACGGCAAGGTTCCCCTTATTCACATACTTGAACGGCTTTATCTCCTTCCCAGCGAGCTTCTTCAGGATTAGCTCGGCTACGTACCTCCCCTCCTGCATCGCTACGGGCGCAACTCCAGGAAGGGGTCCTTCGTCCTGGTGCGAGTAGTTGGCTAGATCTCCTATGACGAATATCTCCGGGTGACCCGGCACGCTGAGGTCGGGCTCCACGATGACCCTGCCGCCGTTATCGAGCGCTGCCCCCGTCCTCTCGCGTATGACTTTTCCGAGAGGGGACGCCTTCACTCCCGCTGTCCAGAGTATCGTCCTCGACTGTATCTCCTCGCTGACGCCGTTTGTGGTTATTGTTACCCTGTTCCCGTCGATCTGCGTAACCATTGTTTCGAGTCTTATGTTCACCCCGAGTTTGCCGAGCGATTCCTCGGCTTTTTCGGACAGCTCGGCCGGGTATGCGGGGAGGACATGATCGCGGCCTTCGACGAGTATAATCTCCGCCTTGGTCGTGTCTATGTTCCTGAAGTCGTCTTTCAGGGTCGCGCGCGCGAGCTCGCCTATAGTCCCGGCGAGTTCCACTCCCGTGGGGCCGGCCCCTACTATCAGGAACGTCATCCACTCTTTCTGAATCGCGGGGTCGGGCTCTCTCTCGGCTGCCTCGAACGAAAGCAATATCTTTCTCCTCATTTCTAACGCGTCTTCGACTGTTTTTAACCCGGGCGCCGTCTTTTCCCACTCGTCGTGTCCGAAGTAGTGGTGGCTCGAGCCGGTAGCCACTATGAGCGTGTCGTACGCGACTGTGCCGTCCCTGAGCACGACCTCTTTTTTGTCGGGAAGCAAGTCCGTCGCTTCGGCCTGATAAACATAGGTGTTTTTATACCTGTTGAGCACCATGCGGAGCGGTGAGGCTATCTCCCCCGGAGAGAGCCAGCCCGCGGCGACCTGATAGAGAAGCGGCTGGAAAAGGTGAAAGTTTCTCTTGTCTATGAGGGTCAAGTTGATCCCAGCGCGCGATAGCGCCTTTGCTGCGTAGAGTCCTCCGAAGCCTCCTCCCAGTATTACGACACGATGTCCCGGTTTGTTCCCGCGTTCCATACTTACTCTTTCTTTATTATCACTGACGGGCGTCGAATTTGCATCCGAATCAAATATCTGCCCGGTAAAAATATTGTCTTACGGATATCTCCCGACGTATCTATCGCGGTTGTGGATAAAATCTCTTGCAAAAGTCATTATATGTGAGATTCTTTGTGGTTCGTGCGGAAACGACGATGTTTACGCTCGGATTGATTTTTTGTTGAAACTTAGGACGACTGCGACCATGGGTGAGCATTTGCTAATAGGACTTACGACTATAATAGTTCTCGGGATCGGGGCGCAGTGGATCGCCTGGCGTCTGGGGCTTCCTGCCATCCTTCTCCTCCTCATCAGCGGTTTTATCGCCGGGCCGGCCACAGGGTTTATCAATCCCGACGAGCTGTTCGGCGATCTCCTACTTCCAATAGTTTCAGTGTCGGTCGCCGTGATATTGTTCGAAGGCGGTCTCAGCCTCAAGTTCTCCGAGCTTCGCGAGATAAGGAATACGGTGCTCAGTCTCGTAACGTTGGGTGTGCTCGTCTCATGGATCGTGAGCGCGGCCGCTTCTTATTATTTCTTCGGCATCGATTACCGTATCGCCGTGCTTCTGGGAGCGATACTTGTAGTAACGGGACCTACTGTGATCATCCCGCTCCTCCGGGACATAAAACCCGCCGGCAAGGTTGGGTCGATTATCAAGTGGGAGGGGATAGTGATAGACCCTATAGGCGCGCTGCTCGCTGTATTGGTGTTCGAAGCGATCATCGCGGGCGGGGTGGGGAAAGCCACACAACAGGTGGCATTCAACGTTCTTAAATCCCTCGTCACGGGCGGCGTTGCCGGTTTCGCGGCCGCGCAATTCCTGATCCTCATTTTAAGGAAGCGCTGGGTGCCGGACTTCCTTCAAAACGGCGTCTCGCTAATGATTGTGATCGCGGCCTTCACGATATCGAACTACGTACAATCGGAATCGGGGCTGATCACGGTGACGTTTATGGGCATTCTTCTTGCAAATCAGAAGTACGTGGACGTGAAGCACATAATGGAGTTTAAGGAAACCCTCAGAGTCCTCT
>JBIOKC010000240.1:0-2927 GCA_044451425.1 Thermodesulfobacteriota bacterium | reverse complement strand
TGGAGATGGTAATGCCTGGGGATAACATAAACATGGACGTGGAGCTAATAGCGCCTGTGGCACTGGAGGACCAGCTCAGGTTTGCGATCAGGGAAGGCGGAAGAACTGTAGGCGCCGGTGTCGTTACTAAAATCGTGGAGTGACCGTGGTAAAGGGAATTAATTTATGAATCGTGCTGCTAAGATACGTATAAAACTCAAATCATTTGATCACAGACTGCTCGACAGATCTTCTTTGGAAATCGTGGACACTGCCAAAAGAACCGGGGCGAAGGTCGCTGGACCTGTCCCGCTTCCTACGCACATAAGCCGCTATTGCGTGCTCAGGTCTCCGCACGTCGATAAGAATTCCAGAGAGCACTTCGAAGTGAGAACACATAAGAGAATTGTCGATATACTCGAGCCTACGCAGCAGACAATCGATGCGCTTATGAAGCTGGATCTGGCTTCAGGAGTGGAGGTCGAGATCAAACTAACGGGATCATAATTCTAATGATTGAAGGAATACTGGGTAAAAAACTTGGAATGACAGAATTTTTTCTCGAGAACGGTACGGCCATCGTTGCCACCGTTATTGAGGCGGGACCGTGCTACGTGGTTCAGAAAAAGACTGCGGGCAAAGACGGCTATGAAGCCCTCCAGATAGGGTTCGAAGAGGTCAAGCCCCAGAGGGTCGCAAAACCGATGCTCGGACATTTTAAAAAGGCGGGTGTGTCGCCTTTAAGGCATCTTGTGGAGTTCAGCGCGGCCGAAGGGGAGTACAAGCCCGGAGACCGGATCAAAGCAGACGTCTTCAAGGAAGGGGAGAAGGTAGACGTCGTCGGCACAAGTAAAGGCAAGGGCTTCGCAGGGGCTATGAAGAGGCACCACTTCAGCGGTCAGCCGGCTTCACACGGCGGTATGGCGCACAGGCGCCCCGGGGGCATCGGCTCCAATACCTATCCTGCCAGGGTATGGAAGGGTCAGAGAATGCCTGGACACATGGGTCACGAGAGGGTAACGATGCAGGGTATCCAGGTTTTCAGGGTGGATACCGAAAAGAACCTGATAATTGTAAAAGGATCGGTTCCCGGTCCCAAAGGCGGGTTGGTAATTATAAAGAGAACTTCTAAAGGGAGCAGAGAAAGTGCCGCAGCTTGATGTTTATAATTTGGATAGAGGGAAAGTGGGCAGCATAGAGCTCGACCCCGCAATATTTGAAGTGCCGGTACGGAAGCACCTGCTCCATTCGGTAGTAAGCTGGCAGCTTACTAAAAAACGCGCCGGAACGTCCTCGACAAAGGAGAGGGGCGAACTGAGCGGCGGAGGTAAAAAGCCGTGGAAGCAGAAGCATCTCGGCCGTGCCCGTCAGGGGAGCATCAGGGCGCCTCAATGGAGAAAGGGCGCAATTATATTCGGGCCAAAGCCTAAGGACTGGTCCTATTCGATGAACAAGAAAAGCAAGCGTCAGGCGCTCTTGAGCACACTTTCCTTAAAATACAGCGAAGGCCGCATGTTAGCTCTTAACGAGATCAGTCTGCCGGCCGTAAAAACCAAGCATATCTCTGAATTCGTAAAGAAGTTCGAGTTGAAATCAGCACTAATAATAATAGCCGGCGACAATGCGAACCTTATCAAATCTTCGAGAAACATGCCTAATGTAAAGGTAATTAAGATAGGCGGGATCAACGTTTACGATATACTCAGGTTCGATATGCTCGTTATGACCGAGGAATCTATATACCGCGCTCAGGAGGTCCTCAAGAATTGAAAGACCCGAGGCAAATTATAAGGCGTCCGCTCGTAACGGAAAAATCTTCGGATGTGCGCGAGAAGAACTGGTACGTTTTCTCGGTTGATAAAAGATCTAATAAACATGAAATCAAAGACGCTGTCGAAAAGATATTCAAAGTTAAGGTGGGAAAGGTCAGGACCCTCGTTACGACCGGGAAAAAGGTTAAGAGGTCCGGACGAATTTCCGGTAAAAGGCCGTCGATTAAAAAAGCTTATGTCGAACTTACGGAAGGCACAATTGAGTTATTCGAGGGAGTTTAATAATGGGTATTAAGAAATTCCGCCCCACCAGCGCGGGGACGAGATTCAGATCGGGCTCGGACTATTCCGATATTACGTCGGACAGCCCCCATAAGCCCCTTACATCACCTCTTAAGAAGAAGGGCGGCAGGAACTCTTTCGGAAGGATTACGAGCTTTCAGAAGGGAGGGGGAAACAAGCGTCTTTACAGAGAGATCGACTTCAAGCGGGATAAATACGATGTGCCCGCAAAGGTTCAAACGATAGAATACGATCCCAACCGCTCGTCGAGGATAGCGCTCCTGTTTTATGCCGACGGAGAGAAGAGATATATTCTGGCTCCAGAGGAATTAAAGTTGGGAGATACGGTTATGTCGGGGGAAAATGTCGAGGTTTCGCTCGGTAATGCCCTTCCGCTGAAGAGTATCCCCGTCGGTACGGTCGTTCATAACGTTGAAATGAAGCCCAGGGGCGGAGGCAAGCTCGCCAGAGCAGCAGGGGCATCCGTACAGATCGTGGCCAAGGACGGGGGATATGCACAATTAAAGCTGACTTCAGGTGAGATACGTTTGATAAGCGTCGAATGCATGGCATCCGTAGGCAAGATAGGGAACGCCGAGCACGAGCTTATAACGATTGGTAAAGCGGGTAGACAGAGGCACAGAGGCAGGCGCCCTCACGTGAGGGGGGTCGCGATGAACCCCGTTGACCATCCGCACGGCGGCGGAGAGGGGAAGGCATCAAAAGGGAACCCTCATCCGGTATCGCCCTGGGGTTGGATAACGATAGGATACAAAACGAGAAAGAATAAGAGAACGGATAAGTTCATAGTAAAACGCAGAAGAATCGGTTACGGAATGGATTAAGGAGAGGTTATGCCAAGATCGAGTAAAAAAGGCCCGTTTGTCAGCGAGA
>JBIOKC010000239.1:0-2936 GCA_044451425.1 Thermodesulfobacteriota bacterium | reverse complement strand
TACTATAATATAGAGGGAAAGAAAATCAAGGATTATAGTCCGTAAAATTGAATTAAAAGCGGTTATCTCATTCTTCGAGCCGATTAACCCTTGATGAACGGCAGGGCGGAGACCTCGGCCTCCTCGGAAGTCCCGTCCGGCAGCCTTAATCGGACAACGGTTCTGGGCTCTATATATTCCCTTCTTATATACCCGAGAGCTATCCGCTTTTGGAGCACGTGAGAAAACGTTCCGCTAGTAATGTGTCCGATTTTTTTCTCCCCGTGAAACACCTCGCTCCCCCTCACAGGAATCCTGTCGCCGCCCGTAATTAACCCAATAAGATGCCAGTTGACATGACCCCTCCACTTTATTCTGGCCACGACTTCCTGACCGACGTAGCATCCCTTCTCGAAGCTAAGGGCGTTCCAGAGCCCCGCCTCTATCGGAATCGTATCGTCGTCCATGTCTACGCCATATAGAGGAATACCCGCCTCGATCCTGAGCGTATTGAGCGTTTTCGAGCCGACCGGGGATATCCCGTATACCTTTCCCATCTCCATCAATAACTTCCAAATCCAGGAGAGCTCGCCCGAAGGGGCGTAAATATCGTATCCTTCCCCGCCGGTCCTGTCGGCTCTCACGACCATGATTTCCGTTCCGTTTACAAGACGTCTCAAGTGATCATGCTCCCTCGATAGAGAATCTACTTCACCGATTATATCAACCGCGAGACTCCGAGCACGAGGCCCTTGTATGGAGAAAAGGCCCAGGCTTTCGGTCAGATCGTCAATGCTTGCTTTATAAGAGAGTCTGTATTTTTTAAGGAGCTCGCCGACCTTAACATTGATACCCGGCTCCAGATCCAATAAGACGGAATCCCGCTCGCGGTAAACCCTCATATCGGAAACCATTCTGCCCTTTACCGTAAGAATCGCGGCATACATCCCCTGCCCGTTTTCGAGCGCTAACACATCGTTCGTGAGCATGCCCTGGAGGAACTTCAAATGCTCCTTACCTCCGAGACGGAGCTTCCCCCGGTCGGACAAATCCGCGAGAGCCACACGCTTCTTCACTGCCTCATACTCGTCCAGCGTGTCGCCGTAGCTTTCAGGCACCAAATACTCTCCATGTTCGATAAATTTGGCGCCCAAGGCCTCATGTATATCGTGTAACGTGAGTCGATTAATGATCGCTCTTTCCATTTAAATGTCCATACATTCAGTCGTCTCCTCATTATTTTACCAGATGCCCTTGTCATCCCTGCAAAAACGGCATCTGAATCTTTTGCACACCCCCCGCTATCTAAAATAAATCGGAATTTTGCATACGGGAAGGTGACTTGAAAATCCGACTCCGAGATGTAGTATAAAGCGGAGTTCATTAAGGAAGTATGCTATAAGGGAGTTATAATGACCGACATCAAGGATATAAAAGGAAGATACAAAGTAATAATTATGGGCTCGGGTCCTGCCGGATTGACAGCAGCCCTATACACCGCGAGGGCTAACCTCGCGCCCGTTGTATTCGAGGGAATGGAAGCGGGCGGTCAGCTAACATTGACGACAGAGGTTGAAAACTTCCCCGGATTCCCGGAGGGAGTGCAGGGGCCCGCGCTTATGGACTTGATGAGGAAGCAAGCCGAGAAATTCGGGGCAAAGTGCGTGCAGCGCTCCATAACATCGGTCGATTTTTCAAAGATGCCTTTTAAAATCACCGTAGGAGATTCCGTCCTCGAATCGGATTCGTTTATCATAGCGTCGGGGGCTTCGGCGAAGATGCTGGGGCTGGAATCGGAGAAACTCCTCTTGGGACGAGGTGTATCGACCTGCGCGACATGTGACGGATTTTTCTTCAGGGGCAAGGAGTTGATAGTTGTGGGCGGCGGAGACAGCGCTCTAGAGGAAGCTACATTTCTCACTAAGTTCGCAACAAAAGTGAGCGTAGTGCACAGAAGGGACCAGCTCAGAGCTTCGAAAATTCTCCAGGACAGGGCGCAAAACAATCCAAAGGTGGAATTCATCTGGAACTCAGAGGTTGATGAGGTACTCGGGGATGCGGAGAGTGGTGTTAGAGGGGTGAGACTCAGAAACACGAAGACAGGGGAAGTCTCGGAAAAGGATGTACACGGTGTGTTCATAGCAATCGGGCACAACCCGAACACCGAAATATTCAAGGGGAAGCTCGAAATGGACGGACTCGGATACCTGATTACGAAGAACGGAAGCACCGAGACGAGCGTGACCGGGGTGTTCGCAGCAGGCGACGTGAAGGACAATAAATACCGCCAGGCTATAACCGCAGCAGGTTCGGGCTGTATGGCCGCGATCGACGCCGAGAGGTTCCTGGAAGCTCACACGGAACATTCATGATATATTTGTAGTCAAAATATTCGGAACCCCGAAAGAACGCGCGAGTACAACTTCCGGAACAATCCGTCCAAAGAGCGCAAGTTCATATCAGGAGTGAAATGCACCAAGGCGAGAACATGAAGCTGTTCTCTGGCGCCGGTCAGGAGAGAGAGCTCGGACCAGCTGCAAATACCAACCGTCTGATAGTTTTAAGCGGCGCTTTTCTTTTTATCCTCTTTTTATCCTTAACCTACATCTCGAAATATTTCTCTTATGAGACTCCGCTGACAGAAAAGCCCGTGCTACCGCTGGTAGTGATTTTAGTCCTGTCGGGCACCGTATATATTTTTATCACGCGGAGAGCTCTCAAATCCAATCCAAAAGGTCGAATCCTCGCATTTATTTTCTTTACGGGTTTAGCGCTCAGGCTCTCCATGTTTTTTTCGACACCCATGCTCGAGGACGATTACTTCAGATATCTATGGGACGGGGCGGCGACTGCACACGGCTTTAATCCCTACAAATATTCACCTGAGGAGGTAGCAAATAATCCGGACGTCCCTCAAGAGTTAACCCGGCTCAAGAACGACTCGGGCAATATAATCC
>JBIOKC010000238.1:0-2936 GCA_044451425.1 Thermodesulfobacteriota bacterium | reverse complement strand
GTATATATATTAGATAATAATATCACATAAAACATCTTCTCATGCCGAGCATATTCTTCTAGAAAATTGAAGCGATGTTACCCTAAAGTAAGTATAAGTGATTACTGACAAAATAGCTTAATGTAATCATATGCTTGGGGGGTAACCCAATTCACCAGCTTTAGATAAATCTAGACATCCAGAATCCTTTTGTCCGAGCTCTATTTTCGCTAATCCCCTGAGTCCATAAGCCTCATTTAAGTTCGGGTTAAGCTCTATTGCTCTGTTATAGTCCTGTATTGCGCCCCTATAGTCGCCTAGACCATGCTTTGCCATGCCCCTTCCGAAGTAAGCATCAGCATCGTTAGGGTTAAGCTCTATAGCCTTATTAAAGTCTTGAAGTGCTCCCCCAAAATCATTTAATTTCGCCTTACAAGCACCCCTTCTTATGTACGTATCTGCAAGATTAGGTTTAAGTTCTAATGCATTGTTAAAGTCTTGTAAGGCCCCCCTGAAGTCACCTAGTCTAAACTTGCAAATGCCACGATTGTGGTAAGCTTCAGCATATTTAGGATTTAGCTCTATAGTTTTATTGAAGTCTTGAATTGCACCTCTTTCGTCTCCCAGGACAGATTTCGAATATCCTCTGCTATAGTAGGCGTCTGGATTGTTAGGGTTGAGCTCTATAGCCTTGTTTAAGTCCTGTATAGAACTTTTATGGTCGCCCCTATTAGCAGCTGCCACACCCTTTTTGAAATATTCCTCCGCTGTTTGGGCATGTGATAACATGGGAAATAAGATTATCAATAAAAATACGATTGCTTTTTTCATGCTTATCCCATTATACACTTTCTCTAATGTTTACTTCCACAGCCCTCGTTTCGACGCATAAGATGTAATGCTTCGAGGTCCCATCCGGCAACATCATACCCTTATGCCGGTCCTCGAGAAGTAGGAGCGTCCAGCCGTTATAATCCCTCCGGTCTATCTCAACATCAAATACCTTCGCTCCCTTCAATAAACCCCGTTGTTGTTCTATCGACTTCTGACTCATAGCTTAATCCCCTCCCTGACACGGGCTTACCGTGTAAATTTCGATTTTCTATAGCTCGGATATACCCACCATGCGGTATGTATCGTAAGCATCCGTATTTACTCACTATCGTTTTTACGCGCATTTTTCTACTTCTGGCTCTTTCTCGAACAGAGCTTCTGCTGCGTGGTTCCTGTATTTACGCCAGGGGCTCCGAGACTAGACAGAGCTACCTAGAGCAGAGGTTCGGATTACCAGCCGGAAGCGCTCGCGGCGCGGGTGAGGCTCTTACAAATACAGACATCGTACCGTCGCTAGAAAAGCCCGTAGAGGGCCGTGAATCGCCGCCACGCCCCGAAGAAGCTGAAAAGGTAGCCAAGTATACCCCTGCCAATACCGAGGGCGTAGAAACCCATGGGCCGTTAGAGCAAAACTTGTACAGCCTAGCCGACCATTCGGCAAATATATATGCCATGCAAGACCTCGAGGACCGGCTCGGGGTGAACCTATCAAGTAAGAACGTTAAGACTTCCCTCGATGCCGAGAAGGTCGCGACAGCGCCCCAAGGCGCATGGTTAATTCGTATGGGTGGTTTTTTAGAAATTTCTGCAGTTCCGCACGTTCCGCGAACCCTAGGGGAATGCGGAGCTTGCGGAAACTCGGCTGGTTGAGATAATCAAGCTGGTATTTTCATAATCGGTAAATTGGCTAGTGGTTCCATGCCCCTCAGCCTCCTGCCGGCTGAGAATGTCCAACATGGAAGGAGAAACATCGGTGTGATGATGGACAATCTTCCATGTCCCTGCCTCCTTTCGGTAGATATTCGTAACTCACTGCACTATTCAGGCACCTCTTCTCCCGTGCCTCCAGCTTCCTTCGGCAAATCTCTGAACTTCGGGAGCCCGTCCTTGATGGGCAGTACTGTTTCCTGATAGTGTACGTGCACACCGGGTGTGAATGTGAGTTCCGGAATCACAGCGGCATAGACGTTAACGAGACCCATTGTCGGATTATTCATGAAGATATGTCCCCCGCAGGTCTTGCACCACTTGCGGGAGCTCCCCGGAGTCTTGTTGTAAGTACCGATGTTATTCTCGCCCTTGGTAACCTTAACGGTTTCGGGTCTCCATAGTGTAAAGGCGTTGACTGGGCCTGCCGACCAGTGCCGGCACGATACGCAATGGCAATAACCCATACCTGCCGGCTCTCCTGTTACCGTGAACTCAATTTCTCCGCAAAAACAGCTGCCCGTGTAAGTTTTCTCATTGCTCATTATGGCAGCACGCCAGCTTCCCTGAGCAGGTCCTGAGCCTGGAAGACCCCGCCCGGGGGCGTCCAGCCCCTGCGATAGTAGGATCTGACGTCGCTCACCAGCAGCCCGCCGATCACCTCAGCCACGATGCGGCTGCCGACCGGGCCCAGCTTTGAGCCACCGTTGACGATCTTCGACTCTGCCAGGATGTAGAGCCACAGCGGCAGCTTGCCCAAGTAAGAGGCATTGGCGGTTGGGTCATTTAGGAACGCCAAGCGTGGGATAGCCGCTGCGATCTCAGCGTTTGTATAGACGTGGATGCTCGGGTCGTCCTGCTGCAGATGCGCCGCGACGTCCTGGCCGCTCGGGAGCCCGTACTCGCGTCCCCGTTGGAGGTTGCGCTTCGCGAGGATTGAAGACCCTGCGGGCTCCGCCCCTGGAATCGGCAGCCCGAAGAGGCCGCTTGACAGCAGCGTGTCGATCTTGCGGCTGATATTTGCAGCCACCTGGCCGGTTCCGGCCTGGCCGGTCAAGGGCTGGCCATCAACAATAAGGAAATTGGGCCAGAAGATCGTGTGATCGGTGGCGATCTGCCGTCCGCCGTGGAGGTCGGCAGCGCTATTGTTATTGAACACCTGTAGCTTCGGGGCGCGGGGGGGGTGGGGGGGGGGG
>JBIOKC010000237.1:0-2955 GCA_044451425.1 Thermodesulfobacteriota bacterium | reverse complement strand
CCACACGGTTAAGTACAGGATCCTAAATCCTGCGCGTCTGCCAATTCCGCCACTCTCGCTAGTGGTGGGCTGTGAGGGAATCGAACCCACGACCCGATGATTAAGAGTCATCTGCTCTGCCAAACTGAGCTAACAGCCCACGCCGACGATATAGACAATTAACTTACCTGAATTTGACTTTATATGGGAACTAACCAGCAGGGAGACGGATTCATGTTCCTGCACCGGGTTTATTATAATTGTCTTTTCTGCAAAATCAACGCGCTATATATTTGCGCACGACACGGATATTTTGCAATATATACGTTCCCGACAAAGAGTAGCATTGGCGGGACCGGCTTTCGTATGCTCGCCCCTTGTCCCTCATTGGAGGAATATGATAATTGCGGGATTGTAATAATTATTATACTCCCGCGCCTCCGCCCTTCCCTTCCGCTTCGAGTTTCTCGGCGAGCTTTATCTCCCTCCAGGAGAGGAAGAGGAATATCGACAGCAGTATTATCGTATTCAGAGGCACGATCCAGAACGGGAATTCCTCGCCGAAGCTCTCGAGTATCATGATACTGCCCAGCATCCCGATCGAATACATCGCCCCGTTCTTGATGTAGGCGTACTTCGATATCCAGTCTATACCCCTTACCGTCACTTGTCTCACGATGAACGCCCCTATACCGTTCCCGATCAGGATGAGCGGAACCGACATTGTGAACGCGAACGCCCCGATAACGCCGTCGATCGAGAACGAAGCGTCCAGCACTTCGAGGTAGAATATCTTGCTCCAGGCGCTCATGGCCGGGCTGAGGAGATCCATTTCCTTCTCCTCGGCGTTCTTCTTGAACCCGTCCGTGATGAAAAACGCCGTAGTACCTATGGAAGCAGCGAACGCGAGGAACGGGTCGAACCGGAGCGATATATAGACGATTACAGTGAAAAAGATCGATGTAAAAGCGTAAAACCAGACGGAATGCCTGTGTATGAAGTGCTCGACGAGGAAGGTGTATTTCTTCTCCTCCAGAAAGAGCCACGACAGGAATACCAGAAAGAGATACATCCCGCCGCCAAGCAGGAGATAAGCCTTCGAATGCCGGAATGAGCTCTCTATCTCATCGCTCGACCCGGTGAACGTAAACGTGAAGAGCTCGGTGAATGAAAGGTGCGGATTGGCTATCCATACTATCACAAAAGGCAGGACGCCCCGGAGCACGAATACGGCTATGAGCATCCCCCAAAGGAGGAAGAACCGCCTGAACCTCTCGGAGAGCGTGCTGAGAATATGCGCGTTTACGACGGCGTTATCCATGCTCGAGATTATCTCGAACAGGCTCAAGCCTATTATGACTACTATTATTTCAAACATTGTCTGAGAAATTCCCTATAAGTCTTCACAATACGGCTTTATTTTCAAGGGGAAACCGAGGCTTACGAATATATGGGCTTATTAAACTAGGTTTACATATTAGTGAATCACGGAAGGCTCACAAATATACAGGCTAAAGCCGTCCGAAGTATAAAACATTTTTAAACCGCTTCTAAAGCGCGACTCCGTGGTCAAATGTTCTCAAGGCTTCACGTGAAGTCCCGATTATTAAACCCTACGGCTGAATAGCTACCTTTATCACGCCGTCGCCCTGGGAGGAGAAGAGCTTGTACGCCTCCTCGATCTCGTCGAGCGAGAACCTGTGCGTGATGAGCTGGCGCAGGTTGACGCGCTCGTTCTTCACGAGATCGATCAGCCGCCTCATCCTCTCCTTCCCTCCGGGGCAGAGAGTGGAGACTATATTCTTGTCCGCTATACCGAAGCCGAAAGCCTGATTCGGCACGCCTATGTTAGCCATTTCCGCCGAATATACGCCCAGGCTCGAAATGGTACCGCCGACGCGCGTTACTTTGACGCAGTTCTCTAAGGTAGTCTGAGTCCCCAACGCTTCGATCGCAACGTCCACGCCCCGGCCGTTCGTCATACCGAGGATCTCTTTTACAGGGTCCGTTTTTTTAAAATCTATAACAACGTCCGCCCCCATCTTCTTCGCCATCTCCATACGCGACGGTATGGTATCGACGCCGATGATAAATGAAGCGCCTTTTAATTTCGCGCCCGCTGTTGCGCCGAGACCGATGGGCCCCTGTCCGAATACCACTACCATGTCGCCCACCTGGATGTTCCCGCTCTCGGCCCCGGATAATCCGGTCGAGAATATATCGGTTGTCAGAAGCACGTCCTCGTCCGACAGCTCGTCCGATATCCTCGCGAGGTTCGCCATAGCGTTCGGTATCTTTACGTAGTCCGCCTGACAGCCGTCTATCGTGTTCCCCATTTTCCACCCGCCGAGGAATCCGCCGCACTGCGCCCAGTCGGCGGACAAGCAGTATTCGCACTGTCCGCATGGGGTGATCGCGTTAACCGCTACCCGCTCTCCTAACCGGTATCCCGTGACCCCGTCCCCGAGCTCATGTATCACGCCCACATGCTCGTGCCCTATGGTCTGTCCCTGCTTAACCGGGTACTCCCCCCTCATTATGTGCACGTCAGTGCCGCAAATAGTGGTGAGGGTTACCTTGACCACCGCCTCGCCGGGTCCGGCCTTTGGTGTGGGTTTCTCCTCGAGACCAACTTTGTTTACGTCCTTGAATACATTCGCCCTCATAGCTCAAACCTCCCGCTTTATGATTTAATATTTAAGAGCAAATCTCATGCCAACCTCCGAGTTGCCAATACAGTCTGTAAACATTAAACACTTTTTATAAAGAACACGTGAAGGCCATACGGACGATGTCCTATTACGTTACAATCGACAAAGAACTAAGGATGCAGAATCCATAAATTGATATGCTGCCATAGTCGTATATACAACTCAATAATTGCGGCATCAACATATTAATATCAATAATGAATCCTGAGAAAATTAGGCTAAAGAAGGAAATATGACTACAACCGGAATTTTTCAGCTATAATAT
>JBIOKC010000236.1:0-2956 GCA_044451425.1 Thermodesulfobacteriota bacterium | reverse complement strand
CTCTTGAACTGTGTAAGAAATGGTCCCTGGAGCGTCCCGCTTGAGCTGAGCGGCCATTGCAACATTAGAACAGAGCCAGAGGTTACAGCCTAAGACCTCAGAGTATATCTCAACTGCTATATCACGCCTTGCAAACTCGGAGAGATTAATACCCGGAAGACACTCGGCTGTTAAAGCCGTCTCCTATTCCTTTAGCTGCGCTTCTATTTCGTTTATTTTACCTACCCAGTAGCTCATTTTTATATCTCCCTTGCGGAATAAGCGGAATAAGCGGAATAAGCCTTACTCGCTATATGCTTTATCAGCTTTTTCCGCTTTTTCCGCACCGCTATTTATTAAGAACCACATCTCGACTGGCCTCCCCCCTGTCTCAATAGTCTTACTCGCCGCTTGGCCCAAAGCCTTAAGTGTATTGAGAGCCTCATCTATTCGGTTCTTGTTGTAGTGCCCGCCCAGAAGATTATTTATTTCAGTCCGGGTCAGGCCTTGAGGTCTACTCGCAAGAGCTTCTCGTATCTTTTTGGCTAGTGGGTCTAATGCCCTCCCCTGAAATATGTACCGTACAGAAGCCTCGGCATAACTCCACACGGCAAGGGCCGCTTTCAGGTGTTCCGGTTCAATCTCGTTGGAGCAGTCGAGCAGAGCATATATACACACGAGCCTGACTACCTGAGCCTCAGCGCGGGCCGTGATTGCTCCAATAATCCCAGGCTTTCCCTCGGACAAGTCCGGATAAATTTTGGCCCATAGCGGCTTTGTTTTCTCCGCCCATCTAATCTCCCCTGCAAGTTTTCCAAACTCTACGGCTTTCTTCAGTTTGGCCGTCAGGGAGCCGATGTCGATTGAATCATATCCCCCAGGGAATGGGAGCGATTTGCTCCGCTTCACACAGAACATGAGGAATCGATTGGCAAAACCATTACCCGATTGTATCTCATTTAAGCCCGCTATGAGTTCTTGCGCTGTGATATGCCCTATGATCGAGATTTTAGGGTCTGTGGCCTTGGTGGGGGAGATTTTCGTCAATGTCTGAAGCTTATCCGAGTCCCAGGAGTTTCGAATTACTGGGCTTAAAATATTTCCTTCCCGTCTGAGGGTATTAAGGGGCTGTGCAAACTCCGATTCCACCACGAGAAGCCTTTTATCGCTAACGCCTTCGACGACAAGCGTCCCCTCCTTGAAAATTGGGTCACGTACAGCATTTATTATGCCCTCACCGCTAGACATTCCGTTCTGTATTCTATCATCCACCCATTCCGGTTCGACTGATTCAAATAACACTCGTATGGGCCCCCATGACGTACCTTTCCGAGCCTTAGACGTATCGCCAATACACAGGATAAAAAGTAAAGGAAAGTGCTTTATTACTCCTACCGTGAACCACGACCCGCCCCCTATTACGTTTCCATAAGCTGTTAAAAAACTCCCTAACAGGGCAGCAGGGTCGGCTTCACTATGGGGCTCGAATGCTCTAACGATATCCCCTGCTAATCCGTAAAAAGCCTCCTCTGCTAACGGAGTGGGGTAGGGGGTTTCGATTATTCGTAACGATGGTGTCATCTTCTCCCGGAGTTCGGCTATTGCTACCTTAAGGTCTAGAACCCTTTCGGTGTCCCCTTCAAGCCGTGCCGTCCCTAGTTTAATTTCTAACTCTCCGAGCTCCCGTTGTAACCGGTTCTTTTCGATTATAGATATCGCGCCTTCGGTGTCAGCGCCTACTATATGACCGTTATTATCGAGTCGCATAACCGGGTCGTCAGTTTTCATATTTGATCACCCCTTTATCAAGTTTGATCACACCACCGTTTCTTAGCCATTCAAGAATATGCCCCGATTCCTCCTCGTCTCTAGCCACCTGCTCCGAGACCAACAATGACACCGCGTAAGTGAGGTACATCGATCCGCCAACCTCTTCAAACTCCCCCCGTTCAGTGAGGAGGTCGTAAAGCGAGAGGAGGTCAACCGGGATGCCATCGTCATGCAATTCGAGCATAGCCACGTAAATCGTCCTGTGGGCTTCGTAATCAAAGCTCTCGAAGGTTAAACGGGCCCTGATGGTAGACAATGTCTCCGGTTCGATTAATATCGAGCCTAGCACTTTTATCTCTGCCTCTCTGACCTCGTCGTAAAGTGTTGATTTTTTATCCAGAAGCTTCATGTCTTCTGTTCCTACCTCCGCCCTTGTTCGCCAGCCAGCTACAATGACTTTCTAACTTTCTACTTCATCCCTTTTAACTTTATGTTGCTCTAGAAATTCAAGAAAATCCGGTTCCCAAAATAGGACTTTCTTGCCAGCTTTAATATGGGGAAATTTTTTATATCTGATCCAGTGGTAAATAAGACTCGGTTCAAGTCCGAACTTCTCACTTGCCGTTTTGACAGTTAATAGTTTTGATTCGCGAGCTTCTCTCTCTCTGTTCATATTGTCCAGAACCCAGAATATTAAATTCCTTGAGTATCCCGATTCCCGAAATATGTCTTTAAAATTGTATCAATTCGTTGAATCTCATCTTCAATTACTGTATAAACCCTAAGTGCTTTTCTTCTTTCTTCTTCTGTCTTGCCAAAAAAAGATAGAAGCTGTACACCCTCTGGGCCTAAAGTTATGGATATTTTGCTCATCTCACTTTACAGAGGGATTTAGGAGGGTTTTTACAACCACTTATTTTATATTTTGGAAAAACTTCTTGGATCGAGACTAAATTCTTAGTCGCTAGGTAACTTTGCAGCGGACCTTAATTTTTCTAACCCTTTTAGCCTATGCTTACTAACCGCTTGCTGTGAAATACCAAGCTTTAGGGCTATATCCTTTTGGGTTAATTCGTTAGAAAATTCAAGTTCTATAACTTTCTGTTCTGTGGGAGTTAAAATTTCTACAATTCCTTCGATTCGCTCTATAACCGCTTCTAGCTCAAGCTTTTCATTTAGTTCTTGAGCTTCAAGATCGTCTGAAAGT
>JBIOKC010000235.1:0-2990 GCA_044451425.1 Thermodesulfobacteriota bacterium | reverse complement strand
AGGTTCTCGATCAGTACAGGAAAGAAAAAGGTATCGGCGACGCCGACTAAATCAAAGGAGGTTACAAATCATGGCAGAAGTAACGATTCAGATACCGGATCCGATATTGAATATCATAAAGAAAAGGGCCGAAATGACGAAGTCCACGCCTGAGCAGCTTATAGCCACTACGGCTATCCTTTGCTACGCTTCAGCCCACTATGATTCGTCCAAGTGGCTGAAGTTCCAGGACCCGAATAAGGGCGAAATGACGGCCCCCTGGAAATAAGATCACTATTAGGATCTGAAAATTAAGCAGGGCTACAATGAAAGAATATAAAAAAGCGGGGTTCATCTTGCGATGTCTCCCCGCTTTTTATTTGTGATTTGTTTTTTCCTATTAAGAAAGAGCCCGTATCGGTATTTAGGTTAAATCCCGAGCTCCCTCGCAATAACAATGTGCTGTATCTCGGACGTTCCTTCCGTGATCGAAGCGAGCTTGGCGTCCCTGTAATACCTCTCGACCGGGAACTCGACACCGTATCCGTATCCGCCGAGCACCTGTACGGCCTCCGTAGCGACCCACTGCACTACTTCGGCCGCATGGAGCTTCGCCATAGACGCTTCCTTGAGCGCCTTCTTGTCGTTGCTGTATAGCCATGCCGCCTTGTATACGAGAAGTCTTGCAGTCTCGATCTTCACGGCCATCTCGGCGAGCTTGAAGCTTATGGCCTGGAATTTCGAAATCTGCTTCCCGAACGCTTCCCTCTCTTTAGAATAGTTGAGTGCGAACTCGAATGCGGCCTGCGCCAGGCCTACCGACTTCGCCGCGTGCGTGATACGTGCTCCGAGCAGGGTATCCATAGCCCCGTTGAAGCCGCCTTCTCCGACGAGAAGGTTCTCTTCGGGTATTTCGCAGTTCACGAACACGAGCTCCGCCGTATCCGCCGACCTGTGTCCGAGCTTATGTATCTTGTTTTTTTCGGTAAACCCCGGGGCGTCCGCGTCCACGATGAAGAGGCTTATGCCCGTTCCTTTCTTCGTTTTATCGGTATATGCGGCCACTATAACGTAGTCCGCCATAGTGCCGTTAGTAATCCAGGTTTTGGTACCGTTCAGATAGTATTTCCCGTTCTTCTTGGCCGCGGTCGCGCGAATGCTGCGGGCGTCGGACCCCGCATCGGGCTCGGTCAAACCGAGCGCGCCTATCACTTTCCCTTCTATCCCGGGGACAAGGTATTTCTCTTTCTGCTCCTTCGTGCCGAACTTGTACACCGGCACGCACGAGAGACTCGTATGGGCGTTTATACACATGGCTATCCCCGCGTTGATGCGCCCCATCTCCTCGGCGAATATGCATTCCGTAACCTTATCGAGACCCACACCTCCGTACTCCTCCGGAAATGAAATACCCAGAAATCCCATCTCTCCGAGTTTCGGGAATATCTGCTTGGGAAACTTTTCCTTCTTTTCAGCTTCTTCCACAAGCGGCGTTATCTCGTTTTCTCCGAAGTCCCGGATCGTATCCCTGAACATCTGCTGTTCTTCAGTAAAATCAAAATCAATAGGCATAAGGCCCTCCTGACAATATAAAATTATGTCCTCTAAAACGGGTGTCTTTTTAGGTGTGATTGATTATAGCATGATTATAAATTTTGTGTAATAAAGTCAAACCGCGGGGTTAAATTTACCTTGACTTTTTTTTAACATTTTTATTATAGTAGTAGTGGGGCAGACGGGGCGTTAAAAAATACACAAGGAGGTATCAGCCATGGCTGTTGCTAGAATCACAGAGATAATAGGGTCGTCTCCGAAATCCTGGGACGATGCGGTAAAGAACGCCCTCGACAGGGCGAACAAGACGCTCCGCGGCCTGACCGGAATCGAGGTCACGAAGATGAACGCCGCTATAGGTAAGGGCGGCAAAATTACAGAGTACAGAGCGCACATCAGGATCACATTTATATTAGAGGGCTGATAATCCTCATGCCAGGTATTAAACGGATTGCATGACAGCGGGGAGCGTGTTGGAGCGATAAAAAGTGCGACGGGAATAAGTGTATTTTACGGTTTGATACTAAACCGTTACCGGCTTATTAAAGGAGTCCTTCCGCTCTCCGCAGCAGTAACAGTTCTAGTCAAAATATATCCACACTGGCGGCGGATATCCCAATTCCCAAATCATGCATAAAACCGCCATTTAATCAACTGTATATCCGTGTCGGTAACTAGCTATCATATACCCCGCAATTATAAGCGTACACGCCTCGCGGCTTGACTTTTATTCACCCGGCTTATAATAGTCTATAAAACCGTTAAAGGAGCGCGATATGGTAAAGAAAGAAGAATCCGAAAATATTTTTGCGGAATTCACAAAAATTCTGGAGACACAGAAAAAAGAGATAGAAAAGATTACGAAACCCATCCTCGAGGGCCAGAAAAAAGCTCAGGAGATGACCAAACCTATGATGGAGTACCAGCAGAAGCTCTTCATGGAGGCTATAGAGCTTCAGAAAGAATTAATGGAAAACATCATGGAGACGACGAGGAAAATGTTCAGCATAATGTCGGGCAGCCCGATGAAATACTCAGGCGGCAGCTCAATGCCGGGTCTCGGGATGATGGAAGATAAGTTTTCCGAATACATGAAGAACATGCAGAAGATTCAGGAAAGCTGGATGGAGCAGGTCAGGAACACCGCATCGCTTTTCCAGGAGTTCATGAAAAAGACACGTGATTAATATAATAAAGTTTATCAATAGCTAGTTAACAATCATACTTAATCTTGTTGTTAATGTTGCTTTATGTATTCGTTATCCTTAAATAGTTGCAGATTCCCATCGTTGCCTCTCGGTTCTTTCCTCTCCAGGCAATTGCTGTAGGTTATGGGATCTACTTTAACGGCTTTTTCTTTTTAATTTTCTGTTCAGAGTCCTGTTTCTCCCGACCTTGTGCGAATCTTAATATACCGTATACAAATATTATCGACATCCAAGGGAGAAATATAAGCT
>JBIOKC010000234.1:0-3005 GCA_044451425.1 Thermodesulfobacteriota bacterium | reverse complement strand
GTCCGATTTCGAACTCGCCTGTGCGGAGCTAAAAGTGATGAGTGCCGATCTTAGCTTTCTGCGTGTATCCGCGCCTGCGGAACGGCAGTTTGCGCCTGCGCGCAATAAACCTGAGGATAAAACGCTCGGCAATACGTATAATATCGTTTGATTTTGCTATAGTTTCGGGATGTTCTTCGCCCGCGCCATCGTAAATTTCATCATCGCTAACCGAGTTAAGAGGCTGTGAAAGCTTTGAGCCGTCGCGGTACAGCGCATTAGCCTTAATCCCAAGTTTCCATGAAAGCATATAAGCTTTTTTCATGTCGTCAATGGTCGCTTCGTTGGGCAGGTTAATTGTTTTGCTGATAGCGCCGCTTATAAACGGCTGAGCAGCAGCCATTATTTTTATATGAGCGTCCGCCTGGATGTATCTTGTACCCTTGCGACCGCATTTATTGGCGCAGTCAAATATCGGGTAATGCTTTTCCTGCAGGTGAGGCGCGCCTTCAATCGTCATTGTGCCGCAAATGTACTCGTTGGCTTCTTCAACCTGTTCTTTGGTGAAGCCAAGCGATTTGAGCATATTAAAATTGAAATCATCAAGCTGTTCATCGGTGAAACCAAGCGTTTCTTTGCAGAACTCCGCTCCGATGGACCACTTATTGAATGTGAAATTAATATCGAATACCGAAGGAAGGCTTTTTTCGATCCGCGCAATAACGTCAGCCGTGAAACTTTTTTCGGCCAAGCTCTGCGGGTTGATATGCGGGCAGCCTATAAGCGTGCCGTGCCCTTTGCAGTACTTAATAATATCGTCAATTTCGTTAACCGTGTATCCAAGCTTTTTAAGAGCCGGCGGTACGGATTCGTTTATTATCTTGAAGTACCCGCCTCCTGCAAGTTTTTTAAACTTGACAAGCGCAAAATCAGGTTCTACTCCTGTCGTATCGCAGTCCATAACAAGCCCAATTGTGCCGGTTGGCGCAATAACCGTTACCTGTGCATTGCGGTATCCGTACCTTTCGCCAAGCTCTAAAGCCATATCGCTGTCCTCACGGGCCGCGTTAAGCAGGTCGTCGGGACAGTACTTTTTATTTATTCCCACAGGGAATATTGAAAGCCCTTCGAATTCTTCGTTGGGCGTATGGTATGCGGCGCGCCTGTGATTGCGTATAACGCGCAGCATGTGCTTTTCATTATCTTTATAACGAGGGAACGCTCCCAGCTCGCTTGCCATCTCGGCAGACGTTGCATAAGATTTCATATGAAGAATAGCTGTCAGCGCTCCCGTAACAGCAAGCGCTTCGGGCGAATCATACGGAATGCTCTGAAGCATCAACAGCGAACCAAGATTAGCATATCCCAAACCAAGCGTACGGTAATCATACGAAAGCTTCGCGATATTTTTGCTCGGGAACTGCGCCATCAGAACGCTTATTTCAAGAACAATGGTCCATAACCTTACGGCGTGGCGGTATTTTGGAATATCGAAAACTGCCGCTTCATTATCGTAAAACTTTGTAAGATTAAGCGATGCGAGATTGCATGCCGTATCATCGAGGAACATGTATTCGCTGCACGGATTCGAGGCTTTTATGTCTCCGCCTTCGGGGCAGGTGTGCCATTCATTAATAGTAGTATGATACTGCATTCCGGGATCGGCGCAAGCCCAAGCCGAATAAGCTATTTGCTCCCACAAATCCCTGGCTTTTATAGTCTTGCAGGCTACCGGTCCGCGTTTTTCTTTTTTCGACTTCTTAAGTTCGGTCCTCCAGTAGAGGTTCCAGTCGCCATCGGTCTCGACGGCGCGCATAAAATCGTTTGCAGCTCTTATACTATTATTGGAGTTCTGGCCTGAAACGGTTAGGTATGCTTCTGAATTCCAGTCGGTATCATAGGTTGGGATATAAACTTCTTTTACTCCCTGCCTGGCGAGCTGTATAACGCGTTCTATATAGTTATCGGGGATAAGGCATTTCCTTGCATCAGAAACAGCTTTTGCAAGCGCCTTATTTAATTTCTTATCGAACGGATCATTTTCGGGATGCGACTGGCTGCATGCTTTAATAATATTATTAAGCTGAACATTCAAAAGCTTTGAGCCCATAACAAGCTCTGCCACCTTCTGTTCTTCAACAACTTTCCAGTTGATATACTCTTCTATATCGGGATGGTCAAGGTTAAGCGTAACCATTTTTGCCGCGCGCCTTGTTGTGCCGCCTGATTTAATTGCGCCCGCGCTTCTATCGCCGATGCGAAGGAATGACATTAAGCCGGATGATTTTCCGCCGCCGCTCAGCGGTTCATTGGCTCCTCTTAAATTAGAGAAGTTGGAACCAGTGCCTGAACCATACTTAAACAAACGCGCCTCTCTAACCCAAAGGTCCATAATGCCGCCTTCATTAACAAGGTCATCGCTAACCGACTGGATGAAACATGCATGAGGCTGGGGATGTGTGTAAGCATCGTCCGAAGTTTTAAGCTCTCCTGAAAATCCGTCTACATAATAATGCCCCTGTGACGGGCCTGAAATTCCGTATCCCCAGTTTAAACCGGTATTAAACCATTGAGGCGAGTTCGGCGCCGCCATCTGCATGGCTAGCATGTGGCAAAGCTCGTTATAAAAGTTCTGCGCGTCTTCTTCCGCATCAAAATATTTATGTTTCCATCCCCAGTAGGTCCAGCATCCCGCTAAACGGTGAAACACCTGCCGTGAATCCGTTTCCGCGCCGTATTTTTCTTCTTCGGCAACGCCTTGGAGCGCGTCAAAATCGCCTTCGGAGCGGCAAAGCCACGAAGGGACTTCATCTTCCTGGATCTTTTTCAAAACCCTTGGCACGCCCGCTTTGCGGAAATACTTCTGAGCTATGATGTCTGTTGCAACTTGCGACCAATGTTTGGGAACTATGATGTCGATCATTTCAAAAACGATCGAACCATCCGGATTGCGGATTACTGAAGTACGTTTCTCAAACTCTATTGTCTCGTAGGGATTTCGTGTATCGCTAACTAATAATCTGTTT
>JBIOKC010000233.1:0-3009 GCA_044451425.1 Thermodesulfobacteriota bacterium | reverse complement strand
GGTGATAGTAAGAGAGCAAACGGGTGTAGTGCTTGACGTTTTCCAATTTAACCGGGTGCTGATTATAACTCCGGTAGTCATGATTCTGATTGGCGCCGCATCGGGGATAATCCCCGCCATAAAGGCATACTCCACGGACGTCGCGACTAATCTCGCGCCGTTGACTTGAGTACAAAGGATGGATTCGGCAGATGATTTAAGGAGAGGTCAAGCATGAGACACCTAGTCACTATTTTTTTGCTATTTTATTGACGACTTCGGCCATAAGCGCACACGAACATCACGCTCCGCACAAGGGAACCTTGGTCGAGCTCGGCAAGGAATTCGCACACCTGGAGCTTGTCTTGGATCCAGGGACAGGGACCCTGACCGGCTATGCCCTCGACGGGGAAGCCGAAAATCCCGTGCGCATAGAGCAGGGTGATATGGAGATTCGAATAGCCGATATAAAAACGCTGGGTGGAGGAGAGAGTAAAGTAATCTATACTTTTAAATTAGAGGCTGTGCCGAATGTTCTAACGGGCGAGACGGTGGGAGACACCTCGGAATTTACCGTCAGGTCGGATAAGCTGAAGGATGCGCAGAGATTCGACGGAGTTATTTCAGCTATAAATATTAAGGGACAAAGTTTCAAAGATGTTACATTCAGGTTTCCCGAAGGGAATGAGGTAAGCAATTAGATCTCATGAATACCGTTGACAAGAAAAACTTGTCGAGAGGACTCAAATGAACGATAGGAAATACAAAAACTGGAATAAGCTTATAACTAAAACCCTCGTAGTCTGCAGTATTCTGTTCCTGCCGATATTGGGGATACATTACAGACCCACGCCGAAATTCGATTATTCCGCGGTGAATGTGCTTGAATCTCAAAAGGGAGCAACAAAAGTCGACTTCGAATTCCTGGGAGGTTTCGACTACGATAAAGACAAAAAAATACCGCAACAGGTTAAAGACCTTAACGGTAAAACGATCAAGGTCATCGGATTTATGCTGCCTATAGATTTTGACTCGGGTGCGGTAAAAAGTTTCATGCTGCTCAAGAACCAGATGGGGTGCTGTTTCGGTATAATACCGAGGGTTAACGACTTTATATACGTAGAAATGCCCGAAGGGAAAAGCGCGAAGTATATGACGGACATACCTCTCAGAATTACAGGCAAGCTCGCAATTGTCAAAGAGAACCTCGTTGGCGGACTATATTCAATGTCCGCGAACAAGGTTGAGGTTTTTAAGAATTATTGAGTCCTTCAAGCGGGATGGATTCCTCTAACAGCAATATCGGTATATCGTCTCTTATCGGATAAAGATATTTCCTGTCTTCTTTCCGTATAAGCCCCCCGTCGATCTTTTCGGAAACCTTTTGTTTCGATCTGTTTAGCAGCTCACCCCGTTCGATGAGCCGGTTAATCCTTTCAATAATCTCGGGCCCTGCAATGACGAGGCTCTGCCTGGTCTCGGGGCAGACTATTATGTCCAGTAATTCCTTATCGATCATATTTACTCCTAATCGGCCAATACCGGCCAAATGAAAATTTTACTAGCAAATTGGATGTTATTAATTAGACTACATATACAGAAATTAAACGTAAAGGAGCATCGTGAAATGAAGAAAATATTTCTTATTATACCTATTATCGCAGTATTTCTGGCCGGCTCCGCAATACTAACCGGCTGCAAACAGAAGAACGAAAGTGGAAACCGTGAAGCCGTCAAAGAGGAGACGGTCAATACTACTGCAGAAACGCCCGCACAGCAAATGAAGGCGGCGCCGACGCTCGGTTCGGCATCCGATACAACTGCAGGACCCGGAATGGGGGGTAATGAAATAACGATAGAAGCCGTCCCAAACTCCCCGACTTTCCCGGGAGCTAAGGTGAGGTTCGCCTCAATCAAAGACGGAGACGTGCTCGAAAACCCCGATGTCTCGGTCGTAGTCAATGCCGAAAACTACGAGCTGGGGATCCAGACCGATACCGAAAGAGTTAAAGAAATAATGAATTCGAAGGAAGGACAGCATGCCCATATAATACTCGATAACGGCCCCTATTTGGCTGACTACTCATCGGGGAAGCCTTTTAAAATTGGAGTGCTCTCAGAGGGCTCCCATACGTTGGTAGTCTTTCCAAGCCGCTCTTATCACGAGAGCGTGAAATCGCCCGGTGCCGCCGATATAGTCAACTTTTATGTCTGGAAGAAAGAGGGGGAATTCATGCTGGATAAATCCAAGCCCACCATCATCTACAGCAGGCCCAAAGGGAAATACGAGGGTGCCGGCGCTGAGAAAGTCATGCTCGACTTTTATCTCAACAACGTCGAGCTCGGCCCGGACGGTTACAAGGCTAAATACTCAATAAGGAAAAAGGACTCGGAGAGCGAAGTTACCTCGATCGTTCTTACCGATTGGACACCCGCATTCGTAACCGGACTCACGAGCGGGGATTATATCGTAACCCTTCAGCTCCTCGACAAAGACGGAAACGTGGTCGAAGGTCCGTTTAACAATACGGAAAGGGTAATAACAATAGTTAAGTAAAAAATGGCGGGGTAATGGCCGTCAGAAACATTACCTTCCCGAGGGTTTACAAAATATATTATTGTGGAATAATTAATGACTTCTCGATAGAACAGATGAGGTGATAGAGATGTCTCAGAAATGCATGATTACCGGAAAGAGTCCGCTCGTTGGCAACAATGTTTCACATGCAAATAACAAGGTTAAGCGCCGCCAGAACCCTAATCTCCAATGGAAACACGTTTTCGCGCCGGAACTCGGCTGCAGCGTGAGAATCCGTGTTTCGACGCGCGCTCTGAGGACTATCAACAAGAAAGGGTTATCGGCATTCCTCAAAGATAACGGGATCTCTCTCAAAGACCTTACTTAAACCCCGACTTAAAAACTGGAAATTGCCCCGATCCCGATTATATCGAATATAGCATGTCTATTAACGATAGGATCGGAAGGAACCGTTACTTTCCGAGTGTAGCTCAGAAGGCGAAGAATATATT
>JBIOKC010000232.1:0-3022 GCA_044451425.1 Thermodesulfobacteriota bacterium | reverse complement strand
CCTTAGGACCGTTATAGTTACGGCCGCCGTTTACCGGGGCTTCGGTTCTGAGCTTCTCCTGGCGAACCAGAATGACCCATCCCCTTAACCGTCCGGCACCGGGCAGGCGTCAGACCCTATACGTCGTCTTGCGACTTAGCAGAGCCCTGTGTTTTTAGTAAACAGTCGTCACCGCCTCTTTACTGTGACCCACTTTGGCTCCAGCCGCAGGGCTTTCACCTAATGTGGGCACCCCTTATTCCGAAGTTACGGGGCTATGTTGCCGAGTTCCTTAGCCAAATTTCTCTCACGCGCCTTAGTATACTCAACTCGCCTACGTGTGTCCGTTTACGGTACGGGCACTCAATCATCAATGCTACGAGGCTTTTCTCGAAAGTTTGGGATCAATCACTTTGTGGGGCTAACGCCCCTCGTACTCGCTTCTCAGAGTTAATGAAGAGACGGATTTGCCTATCTCTTCCTCCTACGAGCTTGAACCGGGCAATCCAATCCCCGGCTGACCTACCCTCCTTTGTCACCACTTCGCTCCGATTGAGTGGTACGGGAATATTAACCCGTTTTCCATCGACTACGCCTTTCGGCCTCGCCTTAGGTCCCGACTTACCCTGGGAGGACGAGCCTTCCCCAGGAACCCTTAGGCTTACGGCGAGGTGGATTCTCACCACCTTTATCGCTACTCATGCCAGCATTCTCACTTCTCAAAAGTCCAGACCTCCTTACGGTAGCCCTTCAGCCCTTTGAGAACGCTCCCCTACCGCTGTATAAATACAACCCGTAGCTTCGGCACCGGGCTTGAGCCCCGTTTCATTTTCGGCGCGAAGTCGCATCGACCAGTGGGCAGTTACGCACTCTTTAAAGGGTGGCTGCTTCTAAGCCTACCTCCTGGCTGTCTATGCGACTTCACATCCTTTACCACTTAGCCCGAATTTGGGGGCCTTAGCTGACGATCTGGGGTGTTTCCCTCTCGCCCATGGAACTTATCTCCCATGGACTGACTCCCACGCTAAGCAAGATGGCATTCGGAGTTTGATTGGGTTTAGTAGGTCTTTCAACCCCCTAGCCCATTCAGTGCTCTACCTCCACCCGCCAAAACGTGAGGCTATACCTAAATATATTTCGGGGAGAACCAGCTATCACGAGTCTTGTTTAGTCTTTCGCTCCGATCCACAGCTCATCCGATAGGTTTTCAACCCTAACCGGTGCGGGCCTCCACGGAGGTTTTCTCTCTGCTTCACCCTGGCCATGGATAGATCGACTCGCTTCGGGTCTATCTCCAGCGACTGAACGCCCCGTTCAGACTCGCTTTCGCTACGGCTACACCTCTCTCGGCTTAACCTAGCCACTGAAGATAACTCGCTGGCCCATTATGCAAAAGGTACGCGGTCAGGCGTTTCCTGGAAGCAAGCTCCCAGGATATAGCCCTTCCACCGATCGCAGGCAGACAGTTTCAGATTCTATTTCACTCCCCTCACCGGGGTTCTTTTCACCTTTCCCTCACGGTACTTGTTCACTATCGGTCGACGGCACGTATTTAGCCTTGGAAGGTGGTCCTCCCAAATTCCCCCAAACTTTCACGTGGTCCGGGGTACTCGGGAATACAGCAAGGAAGACTTTAATACTTTCGTTTACAGGACTGTCACCCTCTATGGTGCATCTTTCCAGATGCTTCAACTAGCATAAAGTTTTGTAACTTCCCGAAGGACTTACGGATCCCTCAAACTGCATCCCACGACACCTTATATGCAACGCCCGCAAGCTTTAACACGTATAAGGTTTAGGCTCTTCCCCTTTCGCTCGCCGCTACTAAGGGAATATCGGTTGATTTCTGTTCCTGAGGGTACTGAGATGTTTCACTTCCCCTCGTTAGCCTATTAGGGCTATGTATTCACCCTAATATGGCCGAGGTTTGCTCGGCCAGTTTTTCCCATTCGGAAATCCCCGGATCACAGCCTGTTTAGCGGCTCCCCGAGGCTTATCGCAGCTTACTACGTCCTTCATCGCCGTCCGTCGCCAAGGCATCCACATATCTGCCCTGAGTATCTTAACTGCAAGGTATGAAAATCACCGCATAATTAAGCACGCTTCGATTTACTCAGCACAATATGAAATTGTCAAAGATCTATGCAAATATACATTTGCTTTGTTTGCAATTTTATGGAGGTGAGCGGGATCGAACCGCCGACCTCCTGCTTGCAAGGCAGGCGCTCTCCCAGGCTGAGCTACACCCCCGAACTAACTACCAAAAGACGATAACTCTATTAGTAGGAACCAAATATTAGATCAACTAACGGTGGTGGGCCTAGGTGGAGTCGAACCACCGACCTCACCCTTATCAGGGGTGCGCTCTAACCTGCTGAGCTATAGGCCCGTCAGTTAACCTAACAGGCGACTCCACTTTGTTTCCGAGAAAGCACCAAAATTTAATAGCAGATAAAGCGAACAAAAGAACGAGAAAGCAATTTTTCTCCGTGAAAAAGGAGGTGATCCAGCCGCAGGTTCCCCTACGGCTACCTTGTTACGACTTCACCCCAATTACCAGCCCTACCTTAGGAGCCTGCCCCCCTTGCGGGTTAGCTCAGCCACTTCGGGTAGAACCGACTTTCGTGGTGTGACGGGCGGTGTGTGCAAGGCCCGGGAACGTATTCACCGTGGCGTTGCTGATCCACGATTACTAGCGATTCCAACTTCATGTAGGCGAGTTGCAGCCTACAATCCGAACTGAGACTGACTTTGATGGGATTAGCTTCGCCTTACGGTTTTGCAACCCATTGTATCAGCCATTGTAGCATGTGTGTAGCCCAGGACATAAGGGCCATGATGACTTGACGTCGTCCCCACCTTCCTCCGGCTTGTCGCCGGCAGTCTCTTTAGAGTTCCCACCTTACGTGCTGGCAACTAAACATAGGGGTTGCGCTCGTTACCGGACTTAACCGGACACCTCACGGCACGAGCTGACGACAGCCATGCAGCACCTGTACTGACTGTGTAAGGACAAGCCTCACACCACTCCATGCTTTCACAT
>JBIOKC010000231.1:0-3038 GCA_044451425.1 Thermodesulfobacteriota bacterium | reverse complement strand
TGACTTCTAATATTTAACAAAACCCGGGGATCAAATATTTCGGTGTAAGCGTTTCTCCTCTTTGCGGTTCGGCTCTCGGTCTGCCGTAGGCTGCATCAACGCTCTTATTAGGGACGGACCGTCATGCATATCTTGCCCTCAACCGAGTATGTAGCGAAATTTATTCCACTCGATTATTATTCGTTCTCTCTTAAAAATAGATTCGGCGTTCATTTAGTTTGAATGTTCAATTTTTAAAATATGTTGCTTAACTTTTAGGCATCGAAATCTAAAATCTTTTCCATAAGCCACTATTATTATTGCATCATATTTCATTCGATGGCTGGTATGTTCTTTGCAGTTATTATAAAATAGGCTAGAGGTTCCGCGAAAATACATGAAAAATTATGTCCTGGAATTCCTGGACTCGTTTTTTGTACTGCTGTGAACCCAATATACCGGTTTCTACGGTTGAATATAAAAATTTAAGAGAGATTTTACCGTCACACAAAGGAGGATTTACAATGAGAAAGGTGTATCTAAAGTTAAGGGATTGGTCTTTGTTTTTACCTGCTATCGTGTTTTTGGTATGTTTGTCATCGCCGTGTATATCGCACGCTCAGAATGGGCATGCGATCGATACCGGCGATACGGCATGGATGCTCACATCCTCGCTGCTGGTTTTAATGATGACGATTCCGGGGCTTTTCCTATTCTACGGCGGGCTCGTTCGCTCAAAGAACGCGCTCGCGACTTTCATGCATAGCTTCTTCATCACGGCGCTAGTGTCTATTCAGTGGGTTGTTATCGGCTACACGCTTGCGTTCGGCCCCGATATCTCGCATCTGATAGGCGGGCTCAAGTTCTTGGGATTGAACGGTGTGGGGGCAGCGCCGTCTGACACGTGGGCCACCACCATACCGCATAATCTTTTCATGGTATATCAGCTGACTTTCGCCGTGATAACCGTGGCACTTATCACGGGTTCCTTCGCGGAGCGCGCGAAATTCAGCACGTTTATCATTTTCGTCCTTTTATGGACGACGATTATTTACGACCCGCTCGCCCACTGGGTTTGGGGAGGCGGATGGATTGGGGCTATGGGGGATCTCGATTTTGCGGGCGGAACCGTAGTACATATCAGCTCCGGCGCCGCTGCACTTGCGGGTGCTCTAATGTTTGGAAAGAGAATCGGATACGGACGTGAGCCCATGGCGCCTCATTTCCTGCCTTATAGTGTGATAGGCGCGTCCCTTCTCTGGGTAGGCTGGTTCGGATTCAACGCCGGCAGCGCGCTTACGGCAAGCGGCCTTGCCAGTACCGCATTTGTTACGACCAATACCGCGGCCGCAGCGGCAGTACTCGGTTGGGTGTTTATCGAATGGATAGTGAGGGGCAAGCCCACAGTTCTCGGAGCGGCTTCGGGTGCCGTGGCCGGTCTCGTGGCAATAACTCCTGCCGCCGGTTTCGTTACTCCTATGGCGGCGATAATTATCGGTCTCGGCGGCGGTATTTTCTGTTTCTTCGCCGTTAACCTGAAATCGAAGCTGGGTTATGACGATTCTCTTGACGTAGTGGGAGTGCACGGTGTGGGCGGTACCTGGGGTGCATTGGCGACGGGACTCTTTGCGACTACGGCGGTCAATGCCGCCGGACGCGACGGCCTCTTTTACGGCAATCCCGGACAGTTGTGGATCCAGTTTATAGGTGTCGCGGCTACATGGGTATTCTCGTTTGCGGGGACTATGATCATTCTGTCCGTCCTCAAGGCCTTAATGGGACTTAGAGTGTCTTCCGAAAAAGAAATGGGAGGGCTCGACCTGGGCGAGCACGGAGAGGAAGCCTACTCCGGCTTTCAAATGACTCACGGCTATGGTATCCCCGAGCAAGGAGCGAGACTTACGGACGAATAGTAATCGACGTTGAGACATGGGCGGCGGGACCATCTCCCGCCGCTTTTTTAAGGAAATTCATATCCGTATTCAATCCCATTGTCTGTTGTATCTTTTGAGATACGCATCCATAGCGGCTAGTGCGATTCTATAACCGGCTGCGTTTCGCTCGCGAGAGCTATCGGACGTATCGAGTATTATAGCCAAGGATTGCCCGCTCCTTGAATTATCGAGCGGGAGGGCATAAATTCTAAATATGATACGAATTAAACCCAGCATATCGCTCGACGAGAGTGAGATCACGCTCGGTTTCGCCCGATCATCCGGTCCCGGCGGGCAGAACGTAAACAAAGTCTCGACCGCTGTCGAGCTCCGGTTCGATGCGGCGAATTCCCCGAGCCTGCCACCCGAAGTGAGGAGTCGGTTGATCAAGATCGCCGGCAGGAAAGTCACAAGCGAGGGGGTTTTGATTATTGAAGCCCGGAGGTTCAGGACTCAGGAAAAGAACCGCGGCGACGCGCTCGATCGTTTAACCGATTTGATAAGAAAAGCCGCAATCGAGCCCGTTAAAAGGCGCAAGACGAGACCCACGTTTCAATCGAAGCAGGAGAGAATCAAGGGGAAGAAACTCCGTAGCCGTATCAAGGAATTAAGAAAACCCGTTAGTTCCTCCACGGATTAATTCTCTCCCGAGTGATTGAAAACGCTATATTTTATCGAGAAAGATTAAATCATTTCTACCTCCATTCGCGTTGACAGAAAAGTACTTCACGAATAATTCCAACTGCGGTCAACGTTCCCGGGATTTGATTAGACGGGTAATCCCGTTACAATAAACGCTGAACGATATCCGGATATGAGCTCCGAAAATACTGACCAGAAAAAATGCAGATGCGGCTATACCAGGAGCCATCCGTGGATAGTGCCTAAGTCGAGTTACTCAATATGGGGGTGGATTCTCGTCGGGTTCGGTATCAGTCATCCTCCCACTGAAGTAAGGTTCGAATGTGATAAATGCGGTGAAGTATTCGAAAGAATAACCGACCGGGAATCACTCAAACATTATATTTACCGCTGAGAATTCCCTGATCCGGTCAGTAATCTGGATTTTAGCGTGTGCCTCCGTTATTATTCTGATATCTCGGACTGTCGTGTTTACTCATCGAG
>JBIOKC010000230.1:0-3039 GCA_044451425.1 Thermodesulfobacteriota bacterium | reverse complement strand
GGAGATAGTCATAGATAAGGATCTGGCGGGAGTAATGGAGGTTTCATAACTCTGTTTACCGTAGGGATCGCGGGGAACCCCAACGTCGGCAAGACCACCATCCTCAACAAGATCGCCGGCAAGAACCTCAAGGTAGGAAACTGGGCCGGGGTCACCGTAGAAAAGTCTGAAGTATATCTCAACCACAGCAACCGTAATCTGCACATCATCGATCTTCCGGGTATATACGGCCTGAAGGCAACGACCGACGCGGAGAAGATCGCCGTGAATTTTCTGAAGGGCGACGAGATCGACATAATAGTCAATGTAATCGACCTCTCCAATTTCAAGCGAAACATGCTGCTCACGATCGAGCTGCTGGAGTTGGGAAAGCCGGTCGTGCTCGCGCTCAATATGGCGGACGAATCGAAAAAGAGCGGCGTGCGCGTGGATATTTCGGAGATAGAGAGCCTGCTCGGCGCGCGCGCGTGTCTCACCGTCGGCAAGAAGGGCGAGGGCGTGGATACGCTATTGAAACATATAATCGAGTCCTGTGACGGAGCCGGCGTTTCCACCGGGCGGAACGGCGGAGGAGCCGGGTTTAAGCTGCCGCTGGGGGATTCCGAGGAAGCGGAGGAGGAGAGGTGGAAGATTGCGGATTCAGTGGAAAAGAAGACCACCAACTTCTCCGACAGGAAGACGAGCAGCACGACTCACAGGCTCGATAACGTTCTCCTCCATCCGTACCTGGGCATCGTTATATACATTCTTCTCTTTTACCTGATGTTCAAGATTTCGTTTGACTTCTCGGCGCCCTACATGAGCTGGATAGACGGATTCATGAACAACTTCCTGTCGGCGGGATTCACGTCTCTCGCGGTCAAGATAGGACTTCCGGTGCTGCTGATAAAATTCGTAACCGAGGCTGTGATCGGAGGGGTTGGGTTTGTCGTCACGTTCGTTCCCCTTATAGCGATTCTATATTTCTTCATTACGTTCTTCGAGATGTCGGGCTATCTGCCGAGGATCGTGTTCCTCATGGACAGGTTCATGCACCGGATAGGGCTCCACGGGAATATGATGACGCCACTCCTTTTGAGCTTCGGCTGCAACGTGCCCGCCATAATGGCGACCAAGAACCTCGAGAACAAAACAGACAAGATACTGGTCGGCATGATGATACCGTTTATGAGCTGTCCGGCGCGGCTCGTCGTGTTCGCTTATTTCTCGTTCATATTCTTCGACCACCCGGCGCTCGTTATCGTATCGCTCTATCTGATCGGCATAGTCGTGGCGCTACTGATGGCGCTCGTGCTCAGGCGTTCGTACCTCAAAGGGAAAAAGACGAATTTCGTCCTCGAAATGCCCCCCTACAGGCTCCCGTCGTACCGTACGGTCGTGTCGATCGTATGGGCACACGTGAAGAGTTTTCTCTACAGAGCCGGGACGGTGATATTCGTAATCTCGATGATCGTGTGGGGGCTTCTCAACCTCCCGCCCGGTATCAAAGGCCCTGACGAGAGCATAGCCGCCTCGATAGGGAAGGCGATCACCCCCATATTCAGGCCGATTGGGCTCGATGACTGGAGGGCCACCACGTCGCTTATTCCGGCGTTCATGGCGAGGGAAGTGGTTCTCAGCTCGATGGCGGTTATCTATAAGACGTCTGAATCGGAGGCCGCTCCCAAGAGCGGGAACGAGAGTTTGCCAGAGCTGGTAAAGGACCAGGTCACTGGTCTTCTTGGAAGCGTGAAAGACTCGTTCGTGTCCGTAGCGACTCTCGGGTTTTCCTCTCTTAAAGTCGACGAGTCCAAGGACAGCTACGGCCTCAAGACTTCCATAAAGAAAGCGTTCACTCCCGCGTCCGCATACTCTTTCATGATACTCCTCCTACTGTATAACTCCTGCGTCGCCACGGTCGCCATCATGATACGCGAGCTCGGAAAGAAGTATTCTCTAATTTTCCTTGGAGGGAGCTTCGTCATAGCGTGGGTGCTCGCTTTCGTTGTTTTCAATGTGTGGAAGCTGATGTGAGCGCGCTTTAATAAGGACTCCCCGTTATATATCCTTCCCATGTGCTCACGCAAGAAAAAAAACGAAAAGGGCGGTCTCGGCTCAGAGGGATGAGGAGTGAGATATATAGTGAGCTATATATCGTATGCCTGCGGCGCTTACCAGCGCCGGGGGGTTATGTGCATGTCGGGGAAGGAAGAGGCCTTGCGGATTGACAGGAATATTAGGGTACAACCTGAACTTGTAGAGGGTGAGCCGCCCCTGATAAACATATATTACTTCGTAGTCACCGGAAAGCCCGCGGCCTGCCAGCCGACGATGCCGCCCTCCATTTTGTAAATGTCTCTGAACCCCATCTCCTCCATTATCTTTACCGCGGTGTCGCTTCTCCTCCCGGTGCGGCAGTGGACGATATAGGACTTAGATTTTTCGAGCTTACCGATTTCATCCTTAAACGATTCGGACTTTACGTCGATGTTCACGGAATCCTCTATGTGCCCCTCCGAATACTCCTCTTTCGTCCTGACATCGAGAATTATCAAATCGGGGCTCCCCTTCTTTTCCTCTATCAATTCGTGCGCTTTCTCGACGTCTATTTTTTTAACGGACTGTGCTCCGGTTTGCGCGCTGCTCTTGTCCTCATCTGCATACGCGTATTGTGAGCGCATCACAAATAATGAAATAAGTGCGAAAATCATTAAAAACGCGGTGTTTTTCCTCATTTTTTCCTGCCCCCGTTCGATCCGGCTGGTTTTTGGTATATTAGTCTAACATGTCCGGCTTTACCTTTCAGCCCGCTCCGCAGGAGCTGCCCTCTCTGTCGCGTAATCAAATCATCTTGCGTAACCAAATCAAATGTAGATATAATAAGCGTATCGGACAACTGGCCAATGGAAATTAAACAGTCCCTCAGACTGCCCCGAAGGATAGCTGATAATCTCAGTGTTTTAATAAAAGTAGTGGAAGCGGTGCATAATTCTTCCGACCTCGATGAGATATACGACACTGCGCTCGACCTCGTCATCCAGCTCAAAAAAGTGGACATGG
>JBIOKC010000229.1:0-3087 GCA_044451425.1 Thermodesulfobacteriota bacterium | reverse complement strand
CTGTTGCGCCCGTTTCGAAAGACGAATATGAAGTTATTCTTAGTATGGGGGCCCGAAAGTAAATAGCTCTTTTGACAATCTCCCCCCTCCGAATTAATGTATCTCCCGATGGCGCTTTCCGATTATGAATTGAACCTAATAGACAAGATGCTGAGCGGTGACCGCGGGTCTCTCGCCCGTCTGATTACGCTTGCCGAGAGCAGGCATAAATCCCTACCCGAGGTTCTCAAACGCCTCGGTCCCAAAATGGGCGACCCCTACATCATCGGCATAACCGGTCCTCCCGGCGCGGGTAAAAGCACGATCACGAACAAGATCATTCAGTGTTACAGGGAGAAGGGTAAAAAGGTAGGCGTCCTCGCCGTCGACCCTTCGAGTCCGTTCACTGGGGGCGCTATACTCGGCGACAGGATACGCATGCACGACCATGCGATGGACGACGGAGTGTTCATAAGGAGTATAAGCACGAGAGGGACCCACGGCGGGCTTTCGAGGGCTACCAAAGAGATAATCAAGATCTACGGGGCATACGGCATGGACTACGTGATAATCGAGACGGTCGGCGTCGGTCAGACCGAGCTCGATATCGTGAGGGTCGCTGATACCGTCCTCGTCGTGCTCGTGCCCGAGGCGGGGGACGCCGTTCAGACCATGAAAGCTGGGCTTATGGAGATCGCCGACGTTTTCATCGTCAATAAGGCCGACAGGGAAGGTGCGGGGATTATCGCTTCCGAGATAAAACAGGTGATATTCCTCAAAAGGACGGTCAGCGGCTGGACACCCCCTGTCCTGCTGACTAGCGCGCTCAGGAACGAGGGGATAGGCGAGGTAATAGAAAAGATCGAAAAACACAGGTCCTTCCAGGCGGAGAGCGGATTGCTGGATAAGAAAAAGGAGAAGAGGCTTGAGGAGGAATTCTCCGAGATAATAAAGGAGCTCATTGAAGCGAAGATCGCGCGTAAGCTCGGGGACACTGAAGTAAAGAAAATTTACGCCCGGGTTAAGAGCGGGGAGCTCGATCCTTTCGAGGGTGCCGAGCTCGTAATTTCCAAGATAATCTGATTCCGACATAACATATTGTTCTCCGCAGCACGGATGCCCGCTCGGCTAACTCCTTCCCCGAAAAACCGCACCACGGCGCGAATTCTTATATCTCCATTCACTGGATGGTATTATAAATTGATATGGAAGGGCTTCTCTTTTCCGCATCCTTATTTTTGTTTGTCTTCCTCCTTGCGGCAGGCACGTCAGGCGGGGATCGTTTTGCGGGAAGACGCTGGGAGATGGTGGAGAACCAGATAATTGCCCGCGGGATAAGAAACGCAGCCGTCATCCGTGCGATGCTGAACGTCCCCAGGCATGAGTTCATACCGGAAGCGCTCGGAGATGAGGCTTATAAGGACTGCCCTGTTCCTGTCGGCAAGGGACAGACGATTTCTCAGCCCTATATCGTAGCTCTTATGACCGAGCTGTTAAACCCGGTTCCCGGTATGAAGGTACTTGAGGTCGGGACGGGCTCCGGTTATCAGGCGGCGATACTCGCCGAGACGGGGTGCGATCTCTATACGATAGAGATAGTCGAGGATCTGGCGAAAAAAGCGAGACTAGTTCTCGATAGACTCGGATATTCCAATATTAAATACAGGATTAGCGACGGGTATCAGGGGTGGGAGGAGCACGCTCCCTTTGGCGGGATAATTGTAACAGCGGCCCCGGGTCAGATACCCGGGAAGCTCCTTGAGCAGCTCAAGGTTGGCGGTAGAATGGTAATCCCCGTCGGAGACGAAAGCCAGGAGCTTCAACTTATCGAGAAGACACCTGCGGGGGTAACGAAAAAGAAGATCACCGCAGTCCGCTTCGTACCCATGACGGGAGAGTCGGAATCTTGAATCCCCCGCCATTAATTGACATTTGGCCGCGATAGTTTCGTTGAATCTAAATGTCCAAGCTAACGACATTCCCTATCTCGATCTGCCTTGAGCTTTCCGTGATGATGCCAGTCGCGCTCTTTTCCTTGACTTCGAGCACTACTATTTTTCCGATGAGCGTTCCCGGGATTATTACGTTCTTATGGGCGTCCGGGTCATAAGCCTTCCTCGGCTGCGTATAAATCGAGAAAACGTTTCCGGGCACGATCTTATTCAGTTCACCGACGTCCAGATACACTATATCTCCCTGCGCGCTCAGCTCCGTATTGTTCTTGTTATCGATTATGAGGCCGTCCACTCTCTCAATTCCCTTCTTGAGTACTACCTCTTTTACGAACGGTTCTTGCGGTCTTATCCTAGCTCCTCGACTGATCTCAACGTAAGACGATGTGATTATCCCCGTCGATTTCCACTTTCCCAGAATTTCTATGAGCTCAAGTTCTCCCTCTATCTGCACTTTGTACCCTATCCTCTGTCCGGTCACCGGGTGATATACCGGTTTCGAGGTACGGAACACAGTGAACATGTCCCCGACGCTGACTCCGTTCTTGGAACCCACATTCGTGTACACCGTATCACCGGTACCGAGCAGTATCTTGGGAGGCTCCGAGGTCAGTATTGTCCCCATATGCTCCCACTCATCGGGCGTGATGAATCCTTCCGTACCCCCTCGCGAATAATAATAAACGGGAGGAGGAGGCTCTATGTCTTCGAATGACACCTTGTGCGCCTTGGGTTCGACCTTAACAACAGGTATATTAGGCTTTTTGGCTTTAAGCGAAATAACGTCTCCGGGGTATATTAGGTTCGGATTGTCTATTTGCGGATTTAATTCCCAGAGTCGCGGCCAAAGTATGGGGTTTGCGAAGAATCTGCCAGAGATTTTCCATAGAGAATCTCCAGGCCGAACAACGTATATTGTAGTACCATCTTTGGGGGGCGGTAGGCTGCCCTGGCAAGGGCGATGCCTGTCAATAGAAAGATAGCTATGATTGTTCTTAAATACATCCCTCAAGCCTCCGTTGGGAACCGGAATCAGGCAAAGCCGATCTCGTTCCCCGAGCGATATTTCTATTTTACACCAGTTTTCAATTAATTAAAAGTAATTTTGTACTGTTTTAAGCTTTCATATAAAGAACTTATAGACTATACTTAAGAG
>JBIOKC010000228.1:0-3104 GCA_044451425.1 Thermodesulfobacteriota bacterium | reverse complement strand
GGGTTTGGGTGGGGGTTATTTGAATAGAAAAAAATAGAAAGGAAAAATCTACCCTGACCTGATTTGGAATACAGCAACATCGAGCCCGGAGTGAATTTCTTTCGTTGCTCTTTGGGGCAAGGCGTCCGAATGCTCACGCGCTCGCATTCGTTCCTTACGAAAGGAGGGAATTAAAAGATAAAAGACAGATTTCTCACACTTGTTCGAAATGACATGATTAGAAGAGTTTCTTACTGTCCAGCATGAGAGTGACCGGGCCGGAGTTAACCAGATGCACGTCCATAATGGCGCGGAACCTGCCGGTCTCGACCTTCACTCCGCGCTCCTTTATTTCCCTGACGAATAATTCATAGAAGCTCTCGGCAAGCTCCAGGGGAGCGGCTTTGTCAAACGAGGGCCGCCTTCCTTTTCTACAGTCACCGTAAAGCGTAAACTGGGAGACGACGAGGACTTCGCCGCCTGCGTCCGTTACAGAGAGATTCATCTTCCCCTCCGCGTCCTCGAATATACGGAGCGTCAAAATCTTCTCCGCGAGATACCGGGCGTCATCTTCGGTATCGTCCTTCCCCGCCCCGAGGAGAATGAGCATACCCTCCCCTATCCGACCTACGACCTCGCCTTCGATCTTCACCCTCGCCTCTTTTACACGCTGGACTATTGCTCGCATGAAATTATTGTCGATACACCGCCATAGAAACGATATTTTACACAACGAATAGCACCTTCATAAAAATGATGACCGTATGACGATATTGTATTATAATTGGAATAGTAAGGGTCAATACTAAGAGGGGTGGGTAATCATGCGTATATTCAAATCGGTTCCGATCATTTTACTAGTTTTGGGCTTGGCGCTGCCGGCTGCCCATTCAATCGAATTCCCGCCGGAGCCGCCCAAGAAGCTAATCGTTCATACGGTAAAGAGCGGAGAGGAGCTTCACCTGCTGGCAGGTTACTATTACCTCGACTGCAGGCAGTGGGAGAAGATTTATCAGGCCAACCTGGGCTCTATCAACAACCCGAACAAGATATACCCCGGTCAGCAGCTTTATATCTATGTAGATCAGGACTGGAAACCGCCATTCGACCTCGACGCCTACGTCAGCAAATGGCGTCCTTATCTCCTGAGCGGAACCGCTCCCTAAACGAGGTCTCTCAGATAATCCCCGATATAGGAAGAAGCTATTTTGTCGAGAGCGGATTTCTCTATCTGTCTTATTCTTTCACGGGTAACGCCGAACTTGTCACCTATTTCGTTGAGCGTATAGGTGGTTTCGATGCCGATGCCGAAGCGCATCCTGATTATCTCCTGCTCCTTCGGGTTCAGCAGCGACAGTATGTCCTCTACCCTGTTCTGGACAGTCCGCTTCAAAATCGCGGAGTCGGGAGGGGGTATCTTTTCGTCTTCAACGAATTCGATGTACGCTCTCTGGTCTTCGTTCGATATGGGGGTGTCGAGGGACTGTACGTTGTTCATGACGTCGGAGGCGGTCTGGATTATCCTTTTCACGACGGAGGGTGAAACTCCGAGCTCCTTTGCGATCTCCTCGCAAGTAGGCTCCCTTCCGATCTCCTTCGTGAGCATTGTGGTAACCGCCCTCACCTTGCCAGCCCATTCGTATAGATAAACCGGTATCCTGATCGTTTTCGTTTTCTCGAACGGAGCCCTGAACACCGCCTGCTGAATCCACCAGGTCGCGTAGGTAGAAAATTTATACCCGAGCGTGTAGTCGAATTTTTCTACGGCGCGCATGAGTCCGAGGTTCCCTTCCTGAATCAGGTCAGCCAGCGGAAGGCCCCTACCCATGTAGTTCTTTGCAATGCTGATAACGAGCTTGAGGTTAGACTTAATAAACCTGTTCTTGAGCTCGGAGGATCTTTTCACATACGCGTTTGAAAGCGTATTGAGCCTGTCCATGTAGTTAATGAGATCATTTCCGGTAACAACAGGATACTTTTTGAGGCTGCTCTTTTTTTTTTTGCCGGAGTCTCCGGCCATCCTGGAAAGTATTGCCCTTATGGCCTCGGCCTTATTCTCGCATTTCTTGATGTTGGCCGCTATCCTGAGCTCTTCCTGGGGTGAAAGGAGGGACGTCTCGTACTCGAGGTCCTTGAAATATACGTGGAGGAGTCTAAGATGCTCCTCTAGCTTGGACTTCCGGTTGCGCTTGTGACCGGGGGTGTCACGGTCTGAAGTATATTCATTATCAAATTCATCGGACTGAAAGTCGGAACTTTCGTCTTTCTCATATGTATAAAGATCGTAATCCGCGCCTTCCCTTTCGGATTCTACCTCTATAAGCCCGGGAATCAGCTTTTCAAGTCCTTTCCGCTTTTTCATACTCCCTTCTTCCCTTACGAATAAGTCCGCGTTTCCTCTATAGAATCGGAACTATGCGCTAATTACATACCCCTATAGATAGAGCCTACCAGGTATTCTCAGGGTTTCATTCAATTTCGCATCTGAAATCGAATAATTATCAAATTAGGTGGTATTAGGTTTCATCAGGAGAGTCCGGTTAAGGACTCTCCTCTTTAATTCCATTAAACGCATTATGCCGTATTAAATCTTGATAGAAACGAGCGCTTCATCAAACATAGAGAAAGCCTTAAGAACGTTCTTCTTGGCAAACTCATAGCTCTCTGCCGCTACGTTATCCGAAATACCCTTGTAAGAATCTATCACGTTTTTCTGAAACGCGAAAACCTTATCGAAACCATCTTCGAAAGCCCTGGAGTCCATCTTGGCGAAGGGATGATCTTCTTTGGGCAGCGAACCGTAAAAGTCCTTCATGGAATTTACATATTCTTTCTCGGCTTCGATAACGTAGTCTAGCTGCTTGTCAAAAACCTTCTTGTTTTCCTCCGCTACGGAAAGAGAAAAATCAAGCGTATTTAGATAGGTTTCTTTTACGAGCTTGGATAATTCCTTCACAGGCTCGGTGAAATCTTTTACATCATAATTAATTTTGCTTGTTGCCATGGTAATAACCTCCTTGTCTTGATATGTATCTAATATAAAGGCTCGTTATAGGGTTGTCAAGAGTATTTGTACGCATATGCGAAGATATATAAAAATATAACTGCTTGTTATTATTATATAT
>JBIOKC010000227.1:0-3114 GCA_044451425.1 Thermodesulfobacteriota bacterium | reverse complement strand
TGTGCACGCTATCAGTTAATGATCCTTTTTAAAGAATTAATTGGGTGACACTTTTCCGTTTATCGTGATCGTTATATAGCCTTTCTTGTTCAGCCAGGTTTCCACGGCGATCCGCCAGGCAGTCTGTAGCTGAACCTCATTTTCGCGTAATATATCACTTTGTAATCCGATTATCCAATCATAGGCCTCCCTCCTTTCCCATTTGGTAAACACTCTTCGGTTTTTAAAGTACACCTGGCAGGCATTTTGATGGTTCAAACATGGCCTAAGCCGGTGGTTTAATTCATGTTCGACCGCAGAAGCGTAAGCTTCCAGGTGCTCGCTTGGACAATAGGGCCGGTATAAGAGCTTTTGATTGAGTCCAGCCTTCAATTCGGTTTGGGCTTCTTCGATCGCTCCATTATACGGCGGATAATGAACGGGGCTATTCACGGGAATAACGAAATATTCTTCCAGGGTTTCATTGACGGCTTTATAGTTCAGGTTGCTCCCGTTATCCCGTTTCAGGAACAGGGGCGCTCCAAATCGATTGAAGATTTCAGCCAGATAACCCGATATTTCCTCGCCTGTGAGTGCGTTTCCCGACAGCGGACTGAATTTATATCGGCTCGCCAGATCCTGCATCTGGTTTAGGTAGACCTTCTTTCCGAACTCATCCCGTTGGTTGTATTCACATGGGTCCATCGACCAGGCAACATTAGGAACATTCCAGACAATCCGTTTAAGATGCTGACGATTCTCGGTATTTTGTTCATGCCGGGCTTGCGCTATTAATTGGTTCAAATCCCTTCGAGAGAGGCTCGCCTGATAGAGGCCGTAAAGTTTTCCAGCTCCTTTTGTACGATGTTTTCCGTAAGGAAGCTTTGCGATCTCTTCTTTGAGCTGGTTTAGGTCCGGTGCCTGAATCTTGAACGGACCGGGTTGTTTGACCAAATCGGTCTGCCGTTTTAATCGAACCCGCCACCGCTTCACACTGGGATAGGGAATCTTTACCTTTTCGCAGATTTCAATGTACGGCATCCCGGTCTTCTTTTTCATTTGGTCAATGACGGTAAGCATATCTCTTATCGTTTCTTCTTTCTGTTTTGTTTTTTTTCCTCAGCCTTCTTGATTTTGGCCTGACGGAGCTCATACGCATGGAGCAGGTCGCGAACTTCCTCGGTCTTTTTGGCGAGAAATAGCTCATTTTCAAGCTCAAATATCTTCTTTTGAAGCTGTTGCTTCTCTTCATCGTGGGGGGCAGCTGGCCTCCCCGAAGGCTTATCTTCCAGGGCCTCAGTCAACGCCTGCAGGGCCCGATTCTCCCATTCATAATAGGTCTTACGCGATACCCCTAATCGGCGAGAACCTTCTTCAGCCGTGATTTGACCACTCCTGACTGCCAGGATGACGGCCGTCCGAAGACGGGCCAGCTCTTTATCTTTTGTGTCGCTCATGGGACACCCCCCTTTGATTTCTCTTACACCTTTTCAACCTTCCGCTGAATCTCGCTTGAGGATGGCTTCTGCTCCTTCACCGAAGGAATCTCCGCTTTTTTCGCTTCCTGCGCCTTCATTAGTGTCTTTTCCAGTCTGTTCTGTACCGCACTGGTCAAGAGCGCCAGACGTTTCTTTTCCAATAATGCCTGCAGACGGGGAGAGAGCGCCGGCCCCTTCTCTAAGCTCACCCTCGGCTCCAGCGCCTGCAGCATCCCTTCCATCGCCCGTCTTTGCCAATGGGATAGCAGCACCCACGGTATCGATAACTCCTTGCAAACCTGTCCCGGCTTCCTCCGCTCCGTCCAGACCGATAACACCGCCTGGCATTTCTCCATCGCCCCGTAATGGTTGATCTGCTGCTTCTTCTCGCTTTTGTTTGTCTTCTCCATGAATTTCTCCTTTTTCGGTGAGATTGTAGATCATTTCCTGTCTGTTTTCCTCATCCTTGTCATCCACGGATAATCGAAGCTTTCCCTTTTCTGCCCGTAAGACTACCGACTGCCCCTCCATCCGCCCCACCATGTAAAACGGCAGTTTCGGCTTCCCCCTCAAGGCCATTTCAAGCAGATTCTCCTGGATCCCTTGCTCCATCGTCTTTCTTAACTCGGTCTGGATCTCAAAGTACCGGTCTGCGGGACATAATCCCCCAATCCCCTGATGCGGCCGCTTGTGGTTGTAATATTTCACCCATTGCCGTATCCGCTCGACCGCATCCTCGAAACTCTCAAATTGGGCCCGGCTTAGGAATTCCAAAAAAATCGTCTTCCAGAATCGCTCGATCTTCCCTAATGTCATCGGGTGATGCGGCCGGGATTTAATATGGTGGATCTTGTCTTTCTTTAACTCCGCTTCAAACCGGCTGCTTCCCCGCCAGCTGGTATATTGCCTCCCATTGTCGGTTAACATCTCTTTCGGCGGATTATATTCCGAGGCCGCACGGCGATACACTTCAATGACGTTCTGCCCCGTCTGACTCCGAAACAGCTCTAACCCCGTGATATATCGAGAATAATCATCAATATACCCAATTAGATAGGCATAATGCCCCCCTAATCGAAACGTAAAGATATCCGTCTGCCAAAGCTGGTTCGGAGTCGATCGCTCAAAGAATCTCGGACGGGTGATATTGCGCTGGCGCTTCTTCGGAGGGGCTGTGATAAGAGATTTGGAATGAAGGGTCTTTCGGACCGTTTCAGGACTCGCAGAAAGAAAAAAGACCCGCTTTAGAACCTGCGAAATCCGTTTTATCCCAAATAACGGATTGGCTTCTTTTAATTCGATGATCTTCTGTTTAACCGGAGAGGGAAGCTTCTGGCCCTGACCGATGTGGCCCGTTTCAAGTCCGGCTTCTCCCTTTATTCGGTAAAAACGAACCCAGCGACATATCGTCTCACCGCTAACCCCGCTTTCCTCCTGTATCACCGATACAGGAACATTCTCTTCGAGGTATTTCTTTACAATCTGAAGCTTAAATTCTGCCGGATACCGTCTGGTTTTATCCGGACTCTTCTTTTTTATACTGCTTTGTTGTACACTCTTTACCGGTTCCATCAGGGACACTCCTTTCTAAAAAACACATATGGAGTGTCACCCTATTTTCTTAAACTTCGGGGATCATAAACTGGTCGTTAGGACA
>JBIOKC010000226.1:0-3119 GCA_044451425.1 Thermodesulfobacteriota bacterium | reverse complement strand
GAATTTCGAGGTCCGATAAATCCCGGCACTTGCAACTTAAGTCTCAAGGTATATATAAAGGTATATATAAGGAATAAGGAGTTTAGAGAAGGGGGATAAAAAACTATGGATAATGAATTCGACAGAACATTTTACGATTCGGGCGATTTCGAGGAAACCGACTTTATTAGTGCGGTAAGCGAAGGAAGGAGTTACGGGAGAGGAGCGGCCTCAGACGCCGCGGAATCCGAATACGTGGGGTTCGGAGTCGGAGAGAATGCGCAGCCCGTTCGTTCCGGCAGGAAGTCCCAGGACGGAAAGTTGACCAGATACGAGGAAGAGAGGGTCCTTCAGGTCTATTTCAGGGACCTCTTCACTGAGCCGCTCTTAACGCCGGCTGGCGAAAAAGAGCTCGGGGCCAAGATAAAAGAATGCGAAAGAAAGGCGAGAAAGATACAAAAACATATCGAGCGCATGGCGAAGGGCGGGAAGAAGAATCTTCAATCCACAGTTAAAAACAGGCTCGACGCCACGATGAAGGTATATTCCGGGATGGCGCATGAGTTAAAATCGAAGTTTATAAGGTCAAATCTCAGACTCGTAGTAAGCATAGCAAAGAAGCACCTCGGTAAGGGGCTTCCGCTCACAGACCTCGTGCAGGAGGGTAACATCGGCCTGATCAGGGCAGTCGAGAAGTTCGATCACAGGAAAGGCTTCAAGTTCTCGACTTACGCAGCGTGGTGGATTCAGCAGGCCCTCACGAGAGCGATCGCTGAAAAGACGAGGACGATAAAGGTGCCCGTCTATGTGCTGGAGCAGTCGGGAAAGGTATTCAGGGCGAAGTATGCTCTGGAAAAGGAGCTCGGCAGGAAACCGCTTCCGGAAGAGGTCGCAAGCAAGGTGGGCGTCTCGAGGGAAATAGTACAGGCGGTATTCGACGGGATCGACAGCGTGCTGTCTCTCGACAACCCGGTAACGGACGATTACGAAAAAACATACGTCGACATCATGCCCGATGAGCGCGAAGGCCAGGAGTCAGCCGTTTCCGACATCAGGGTCAGGGATCTCCTGGACGAATCGCTTTCATCGCTCAGCCCAAAGGAAGAGGTGGTCGTCAGGATGAGATACGGCCTCGGGGACGGGAGAGTGTACACTCTCGACGAGATCGGAAACAGGTTCGGAGTGACGCGCGAGAGGATAAGGCAGATCGAGAAGGCCGCCCTCGACAAGATAGGGAAGTCGGATGTGGGCTTGACTCTAAAGGGGTACCTGTAAGCCAGGACCTGCCGGAATCCCGACACCATTAAGCCCACAAATGTCCGAAGCCCACAATAAAAGTGTTTATTCGTGAGTCCGCCGCTTTCTGCTCGTGAAGCCAATATCAGGCGGCGCGGCAAGAACGAATGCTCTTACATCCGTAATGCGCGGAGAAAATATCACCGTGCTGTAATTTTAAGTAGATTCGGCCCCTCTTAACGAGTAGAATTGAATGTAAGGGACATTGACGGGAGACGCAGACTCCCACGGCCTGTCACAAAGCAGCGACACCGCACGACTCGGCGTTTCCTGATTCCTGGTAAGCACCGGAGGCGCGAATCCCGCAAGCGGCGTGCATCTTTTAACCGAAATTTATCCAGGGAGCAATTTACGGCGGATGATACACGGCAAATCCATTTTCTGGTTCAAACGTGACCTGAGGACAGACGACAATACCGGTCTCCAAAATGCTGTAAGAGACAGCAGGGAGGTAATACCGCTATTCGTACTGGAGGACTCGATACTGTCCAAGTATAAGCAGGGGAATAAACGTCTCGGTTTCTTCGCCGACGCCCTCCTGAACCTCGACGCAGAGCTAGGGAAGCTCGGCTCTTATCTCCTGGTGCTCATGGGAAAAGCCGAGGAGATAATCCCGGCGCTCATAAATTCCCAGAGGATAGAGGCCGTTTACACGAACAGGGCATACGGATTCTCGGGGGTCAAGCGCGATCTCGGAGTCGAGCACCAGTGCCGGCTACACGGCGCGGTGTTCAAGAAGTACGACGACACGCTTCTCGTTCCCCCTCACGAGATCGACCAGAGAAAGTTGTTCACCCCCTTTTACAACCTATGGCAGAGCAAAAAAAAGAGCGATTCCCTTCCCGGCCCGGAGAGAATATCCTCCCCTTCCCTCGCGTCCGTTCTTCCCGTCAAGAACCTGACCGAGGAACTGAGAGGCGCCGAGAATAAGCACTGGCCGCTCGAATTTCCGGAGAACAGACTCAGGGATTTCAATTTCGTCGATTACTCGCAGACCAGGGACTTTCCGTACTTCGACGGGACATCAAGGCTTTCGCCTTACCTAAGATTCGGAATAGTATCCGTAAGGAAGGTGTACGAGACCGCGGTGAGCTCGAGCCCCGAGTCAGGTGCTTACGTTTCGGAGCTCGCCTGGAGGGAGTTTTGGTACCATATCATGCACAACTTCCCTGAGACCAGGAGTTTGGAGTTCCAGGAGAAGAGGCGTAACATCAAATGGATTAACAGCGAGAAGTGGTACGACGCATGGCGTGAGGCACGAACAGGATATCCGATTGTGGACGCCGGCATGAGGCAGCTGAGACAAGAGGGATGGATGCACAACAGGGTGCGTATGATAGTCGCTTCGTTCCTCACGAAAGACCTGATCACCGACTGGAGGTGGGGAGACATGCACTTCTTCGAGCACCTAGTGGACTACGACGAGACCGTGGACATAGGGAACTGGCAGTGGTCCGCGTCCTGCGGAGCCGACCCCAAGCCGTTCCGGATATTGAACCCGATGCTTCAGTCGGAGAATTACGACCCGGAATGCCTCTATATAAAACGGTACATACCCGAACTCTCGTCGATAGAGCCCGAAAAGATACACAACCCCCTCACGTACAAACTACCCTATCATAAACCCATGGTCAACCACTATGAGATGAGGAACCTCGCTCACGAGGCATACTCCGGGGGACGCATCGACGACGAGTACATCTCACAGATAAAGAAGGACGCGGGACTCCCGTGATACTCCCTTACAATTTTAAGTAGTTACAAATTTTGATGCCCGTATCATTAATAGAAGATATAAACGGGATAGTCGCGGAGAATAAAATAGTATTGTTAGCAATAATACT
>JBIOKC010000225.1:0-3150 GCA_044451425.1 Thermodesulfobacteriota bacterium | reverse complement strand
TGTGGCGGTCGGCGAAAAGCTCGACCAGCTTAAGCGTAACTGGAGTTAATTCAGCTAAATGGAGGGATTCTCTTGCGAGATTGTGGAAAGTTTCGGAATCGAGCCTGTCGAGAACCGGTCTTATTATTTCCTTATACATTGAACCTAAAGAGGAGTATGTCCCCGTCCTTTACGACATACTCTTTGCCTTCGGACCTCATCTTCCCCGCTTCCTTCAGGGCAGCCTCGGTGCCCGCGGCGATGAAGTCGTCATAGCTTGCGGTTTCGGCCCTTATAAAGCCTCTCTCGAAGTCGGAGTGAATGACGCCCGCGGCCTGAGGTGCCTTGACCCCGGACTTTACAGTCCATGCCCTAACTTCCTTGGGCCCCTGCGTGAAATACGTGAATATTCCAAGTTTATCATAAGCGACCTTGGCCAGTCTGTCGAGGCCCGAGCTCTCAAGGCCGAGCTCCTTCAGGAACATCTTTTTCTCGTCGTACGGCAGCTCCGCTATTTCAGACTCTATCTTCGCAGAAAGAACGATAATCTCGGACCCGTCCTTCTCGGCATATTCCCTCACCTTCCTCACCTCTTCGTTCCCCGAAGCGTCCGGTATGTCCCCTTCCCCGACGTTGCACACATAGAGCATGGGAATCCTCGTCAGGAGGTACATCTCCTTCACTACTTTTGCGGATTCCTCGTCAAGAGGAAAATTCCTGACCTTGTTCCCGTTCTCTATAAATTCTCTTAGCCGAGATACAATATCGAGCGTCTCTTTCGTCTTCTTATCCCCGCTCTTAGCCTGCGACTGAAGCCTCTCCTCTCTCCTTTCTATCGTTTCCAGGTCTTTCAGAACGAGCTCGTCCTCTATTATATGTACATCCCTTAAGGCATCCGTAGAGCCCTCTACATGCATGACGTTATCGTCCTCGAAACACCGCACGGTATGGAGTATGAGGTCCACTTCCCTGATGCTCGCGAGGAACGCGTTACCCTTACCCTTGCCCTCGGAAGCCCCCCTGACGAGCCCAGCGATATCGACTACTTCCAGGTAGCTGGGCGTGATTTTCTGAGGCTTTACCAGCTCCGCTATCTTGTAGAGCCTTTCGTCGGATACCGGAATCACGCCTACGTTGTCGTCGATAGTCGTGAACGGAAAAATCCCGGTCTCCGCTCCCGCGTTCGTGAGCGCATTAAAGAGTGTGGACTTTCCTACGTTGGGAAGCCCTACTATTCCGCATTTTAATCCCATATTGTTAATTTATACCTTTATTCGAGATATTGTATATGTCAGGAAGAAACTGCTGATAAGCTACCTCATGAGAGAGTGCAGTCAAGGAAAATAAGGCCGTCCGATACCTGAACCCGACTTTGGATATCCGCTTTACGAGTATCCGACCGCTCAATTTGCAGGAAGTTCACATCGCCGTCTCCGGGCATGGGCTTTCATCCAGATTGAACCAGATTGTCTTATGGCCGCCGTCATTGTTCCCCGTCTCAAAAAATAGAACATAATGGATTTCTTCATGTCTGAGAGCCCTGATAAACGTCTCATGGTCCAAACCGTCCAAAAACGCTATCTCTTCGCTGGTCTGACAGGCAACAAGATTATCCGGCGGAATATTATCGCAGATGCGGTCTTTCCTTATTGTGATTTTCTTAATTATAGCGACATCTGTGGCGTTGAGGTCCTCAATATCCCCCCTCGCTTTGCATTCGGTTTCCATGCACTCAGCCTGATCCATCCATTCGGCGATCTCTTCGGCCGTAAGAGACCTGCTCTCCACAACCTCACCATGGATCGGGTTCTATCCCGAACCGCCTACTTCGATACACCCGGCTAAAGTCACCAGAAAGAAAAGAGCCGCAATCTCTATATATCTCATAATCCCCACCTGGTCTAGTCAATATATCCCAAACGCTTGTAATATCCAGAGGCCGAGAAAATTATCAAAAAACTAAACAGAAGCGAGGCTTTTTCCCGTCCGGATCGTGCATACAATCAACGTGACGGGATGGTTTCATCCGAGACGCCATACTTTCGCTATGCGGTAGACCTCCGATATTTTCAAGACCACATTGACGCGGAGAGTCACCTAAAGCATAATCTCGGAAAGAGAGGCACGCGGGCGCGGGGTCTAATATTCGCTTAGAGGCCGGATACCGGGTTATATATTGTTAAAAGGGGAGACAGTGCGCCTACCTGATCCAGATTCCAGGCAAAAGGAGATGTGAAATGAGCAAGAGAGTAATAAAACCAGTTTATTCGTTATACCTTGTACTTTTCCTCGCCCTCATTATAGGGGTCGGAGGGCTTGCATTAACACCGCTGCAGGCGTCCGCAGCAGGAGACACTGCAAATGGAACGATAAAGCTCAAGGTTAAAACCGTAGAACTCAAGTATGCATACCTCGTCAAGGGACCCGACTCTTTCGATCCTAACAAGACCGTGAGCACGATCATATTAACACCCGACGATATAAGTCAGAAAATATCCGAATGCAAGAGCCTCTCCTGCGCCGGCGGAATTTCAGAAGGCATGACCATAGGCAAAGAGTATTTCGGGAGCACGACAAGGGTCGTTTACTGGGTTGTTACGAAAGGCAGTATGATGCAGTATTCGGGGAATACAAACGTTTCGGTGCTGGTCCTCAGTACGGACAAACCGGACAGGATGGCGGGCAAGTTGAGCGTTGATGATTCCGCGGCAGACGGGCCCAAGATCGACGTGGAATTCGACTCGCCTTTAGCTAAAGACTTCAAGAAATATGGCAGTATGCGAGTGGGAGTGCGATCTGTCCCTGCTTCGGGGATGACATGGACTTTTTCCACTAGCGGGGTCTCCTATATAACAAGCTTAAACTTAGAAGTTGCCTGATAATCATGTAATTTATTTTTAGCAAAGGTTCCGGCGACCTAAAAGCCAACACCGAAAAACCGACAGGAGGTATTAAGCGTAATGAAGATTCGTACCGGGTCAATAAACAAATACATACTTGCATTATTCGTTTTATCCATGACGGCGGCATTCTTATTTAATCTTTTCAAGGAAAGTGCCGCGGAAGCCGTTCCCTATACTAATATAGATAAGATATATCTTAAGAACATCACTCCAATACTATATGAACTATCGGAAGTGGGCCAGTCGGTAAGCGCGAAGGCCGTAAGTC
>JBIOKC010000224.1:0-3159 GCA_044451425.1 Thermodesulfobacteriota bacterium | reverse complement strand
CTGTATATCCACTTTAGCATAGCAGGCCGGATATCCCGCTTCTGTAAAACAATCCCTGTTCCGGAAATCGCAAACAGTCTTTTCGGCGCGGGCGTACTCAACGGGCAATAACATGAAACCCGCAAGTGTTGCGGCTGCTACGTATCCCGCGATTTTGCGGACTATATCATTATCAAATTTCAGCTTTTTTAACATTACTCTAGTCTCCTCGTGTGTCCCGCCAGATTTGCATACCCGGACACATCATTTTATAGGCGTCTTCTGCTGCGTATATCCCGCAGGCGGTTCCAGATCGGCGGCGTCGATACTACCCTTCTCGGACGATTTAAACGTAGATTCCGCCTCTACCTTCCCTTTGTCATACTCTATAGTCTGGATCGGAAATCCGTTCATCTGTCTTAGCTGGTTGAAAACGTTCCTCTCGAACTGTACCTGTCCACCTAAGATGTTGCCCGCTTTTGAAAAGGATTTAGCCATCTTATCCATAAAGTCTGCCATTTGCAGCATGACCGTCATCATTTCCTGCCCGCCCTCAATACTGTTCCAGTTCGCGACACAGTGCTGCCTTATCTTTTCATCTCCTTTAAAAACATCGTATTTCGTACACGAAATACCATTCACGCTCCCCATGCCAGCTTTCTTTAACACAGGCTCTACATACGTGCCGCCGCCGTAAGCACCAGGCATCTTCTGCTTCATCATTTCTTCCATTTTAGCCCTCTGGTCATGCGGCATATTCTTCATTGCTTCCTCCATCTGACTCATAACCTGCCCAAGTTGCTTGTCCAACGCGTCCATTGCCGCCTGGTCGAGGACCATGTACGTCTTGTCATCGTGATTAATCATTATTATTTCTTTCTTGTCGCCGCGATATATCATTGAACCCTCTAGCTGCTTCCCGTTCTGAAAGAAGTCCATTCTGAGGTTATCTTCTTTTACCTTACCCTTAATCTGACCAGCCGAATCCGGGCTCATCTCTTTCTGCTCCATCACGAACAACACTCCGGCATAGGAGTTAACGCCGAAAAAAAATGCAACCAAGGATAGAGTCAGTAATTTTAGCATCGCTCACCTCCCTCAAATTTTGAAATTATTCTAACACATCGAGCCGTAGAATCATCCCACGTTAATTCACTCGTTATTCGTCCGTAATCCAGGCAGCAAATTCTTGACAATCGCCCTGTACAACATAACCTAATGCTGTGCTCGGCGATTACATCCCCGTACTTCTAATATTGGTTCTTGCCATCGTGCTCGCAGCGGCAATGATCGGGCTATCGGCTGTGGTCGGTCCCGCACGAAAATCAAAAGTGAAGCTGTCCCCATATGAATCGGGAATCCTGCCCACAGGAGACACAAGAGGCAAGTTTTCGATAAAGTACTATCTCATAGGTGCACTTTTCATACTATTCGACGTTGAAGCCGTTTTCCTGTTCGCATGGGCCGTAGTCTTTAAAAAACTCGGGCTCCCGGCCTTAATCGAGATTATTGTATTTTTGATAGTCGTGTTAGGCGGGTATTTTTATATTGTAAAGAAAGGAGCTCTTGAATGGGAGTGAATTCGAATCCTCTGATCGGGGGCGAAGGCTTCATTACAACAACGATAGAGTCTCTCGCTAACTGGGGCAGAAAGAATAGCCTCTGGCCGATGCCGTTTGGCACCGCGTGCTGCGCAATAGAAATGATGAGCGTGTTCGCGTCGAGGTTCGACATGTCGAGGTTCGGCGCCGAAGTAGCGCGTTTCTCACCGAGGCAGGCGGACCTCATGATAGTATCCGGCACAATTACCTATAAAATGGCATCCGTCTGCAGGAGAATCTACGATCAGATGCCCGAGCCCAAATGGGTTATCGCGATGGGCTCATGCACATGCGGTGGTGGTCCCTTCGACAGTTATGCGGTAGTTCAGGGAATCGACGAATTCCTTCCCGTGGACGTTTACATCGGGGGATGCCCGCCGAGGCCCGAAGCCGTGATAGACGCCGTCATGAAGATACAGAAAAAGATAGATATGGTAGGGGCTCCTGTGGTATGAGTTTCGATCTCGACTCTTTTATAGAATCCGTGAATTCCGAGCCGCCGGAGACTATTAAAACCAGGATTGAGTTCAGAGGGGAGAATACTCTCTTTATAAACAAAGAAAAGATTTTAAACGTATGCAGCCTCCTTAAAGACAAATTCGGTTTTACATTTTTAGCTGACCTTACCGCGGTTGACTATCTCGAAGTAAAGACACCCAGATACGAAGTCGTATATCATGTCCACAGGTTCGGCCCTGAAATCGATGAGAATATAAGGATCAGGCTCAAGGCGGAAGTCGATGGAGATAACCCGAAGATAGACTCGGTAACACATATCTGGAGCGGTGCGGACTGGCTTGAAAGGGAGGTCTACGATATGTTCGGCATAGTGTTCACAGGACACCCGGACATGAGAAGAATTCTCATGCCGGAAGACTACGAACCCTTCCCGCTCAGAAAAGACTTCGATGTCAGGGACCGCGAGGCGTCAAAACGCTCATTCGAAAGAGCGCTCAGAGAAGGAACCGATTAATGGAAAGAGTGGAATTCATAAGCAGTGAAGCAGATTATAACCATGATACCGGTATCAGAACCGAGACCATGATACTCAACATGGGCCCTCAGCACCCCGCCACTCATGGAGTCTTGCGAGTGGTTCTTTACCTCGACGGCGAAACAGTCGTTAAAGCCGTGCCGTACATAGGCTACCTCCACCGGGGCATTGAGAAGTTATGCGAAAATATCACCTACCAGCAGTGCCTGCCCTATACGGATAGGATGGATTACCTCGCTTCCATCTGCAATAATATCGGTTTTATCCTCGCCGTGGAAAAACTCCTGGGCATAGAAGATGCTATACCCGAGAGGGCAAAAACGGCCGAGGTAATACTGTTCGAGCTTGGCAGGATAGAATCTCACCTCATCGGGATCGGCACTAGCGCGCTCGACCTGGGCGCAATGACCGCCTTTCTCTATTGTTTTAAGGAAAGGGAGAGGATTTATGATATCCTCGAGACCGTATGCGGCGCGAGGCTCACCACGTCCTACCCCAGGGTAGGTGGACTCCCTCTCGACCTCCCCGACGATTTCGAGGACAAGGTCAGAAATTTCCTAAAGATATTTCCCGGCACGCTTGATG
>JBIOKC010000223.1:0-3161 GCA_044451425.1 Thermodesulfobacteriota bacterium | reverse complement strand
CTTCAGTAATGTGGTTATAGCTCATGTTATCACCAGTTATATATATCAAAACAAAAAAGTCGCTGTTTTGAGCATCTGATGAGCAAGCGGGAGGATTTCTAAACTTGGATTTAATTAAACCGAATACAAAAATAGATTTTGTCGGGAAGATGAATAAGGCTGTCATTTTCTCGATTGTATTAAGCCTCGTCGCCATTGGTTCGCTTATTTATCACAAGGGGCCGAACTGGGGTGTTGAGTTCAGGGGCGGCACCGAGATTCATATAAAATTTGCAAAGAACCTTACCAGTACCGAATTAACCGATATTTTGAAAGCAGGCGGCTATCCGCCCGAGGCGATTCAGAAGCTCGGTTTTGAGGGTGATAAAGAATATTTGATACGGTTCTCGCCCGATGTTGTGAAATTTGAGCAGATTCAATCTTTTCGGTCTGAGCTCGAGACCATGATAAAGGAGAAGCCTGAGCTGCAGGGAGCTTCAATACTGAGGATCGATTATATCGGCCCCAATGTCGGGAAAGAACTCGTTGGAAAGGCTATCATTTCCGTACTGCTCGGATGTATCGGAATAATGATATATGTAATGTTCAGGTTCGAATTGGTATTCGCGGTCGGTGCCGTGGTTGCGCTTTTCCACGATACCATTATGTGTATGGGGGCGGTATCCATTACCAATAAAGAATTTACTCTTACAATTATAGCGGCTCTTTTGACCATTATCGGTTTTTCCGTTCACGACACGATTATCATATTCGATAGAATCAGAGAGAACTTGAGGAAAAGCGGGGGGCAGATAGGGTTCACGCAAATAGTGAATGAATCTGTCAACCTAACTCTTTCGAGAACCCTTTTAACAAGTTTTACTGTATTTCTCGTACTGCTTTCTCTTTACTTATTGGGTGGTACGGTAATACACGACTTTGCGTTTACGATGATATTCGGGGTTATCTTCGGTACTTATTCCTCGATATTCGTCGCGAGCGCGATCGTAATTTATTGGAAGAAGTGGAACGGGACGCTGACTTAAACGCCTTTGATCTCTCTTTGGATTTCGTCAATTGACGGCACGTTTCCCGGACTCACGGTCCTGCCGTTCACGATCACGGTGGGTACCGGATACCAAAGGAATAGAGTTCTTAAAGACGGGATGAAAGGCTGGCCGTGTTTTAATATCTCTCTTAAAACTCTAGGCATGACGTATATATAGTCTTTGGGCTCGATCTGTATGATCTCCACTTCGTCTTCGCCGTATCGCTCCCGGATCTCCCTGTGGAGTCTTCCGCAATCCCTGGCCGATTCTCTTATCTCGTGATAAGAAGGCTCCTTTTTTGCATGCTCCCCCACCCCCCCGGAGCAGCATACACACCCGCTTCCGGAATCGCTCTCCCTCACTATGATAACAGTCGAGCCGCTAATCCCGAACGACCTCCTTTTCTGAAACCTGCCCCTCCTTTCTCTCTGACGGCACTATCTTAATCCAGACCCTTATCGAATCTATGATAATTATAATACCGCAAATCATCATTACCGCAGTGAAAATTATATTCACGTAGCCCTGGACGGTAAAGCCTTCCTTCCTGGTAAGCGGGATAAAGTTCTTCGTGATGTTGAGCCATGCGGCGCTTAATGTGGTCGCCATCACGAAGGCCATCGGTACGAGAGTGACCCAGGCGTACTTCGCCCTCCCGAGCCTGATGATGAACGTGGTTCCTACACAGAGCGCGATACCGGCCAGCAGCTGGTTAGCCGTCCCGAACATCGGCCATATTGTACTGATGCTCCCCGTGAAGACGAAGTACCCCCACGCGCATGATATTAGCGCACTCGAAATTATGGCCGACGGCAGGTGGTCGATTTTCTCAAACGGTTTGTAAAACCTTCCGCCGAATTCCTGGATCATAAACCTGGCGACCCTCGTTCCTGTATCGATCGTAGTCAGTATGAAGAGCGCTTCGAACATGATTGCGAAGTGGTACCAGTAATCCATAAGCCGGCTCATACCCGGAAGGGCCGTGAATATCTGAGCCATCCCGATGGCGAGCGAGACGGCGCCTCCCGTCCTTCCGTAGAGGTTTTCCCCGACCTGCGCCGAGAAGTGCTCTAGGTTGACTATAGGTTGACCGAGCGTTTCAAAAATCGGCCCCGGTACGTTTATCGCGAAGTAATCGCCGGGGAAGAGAGCGGTTGCGGCAATGAGGGCGAGGATGGCGATTAAGCCCTCGGTGAGCATCGCCACGAACCCTATTGTTTTAATATCCGATTCTTTTGAAACCATCTTGGGTGAAGTGCCTGAGGATACGAGCGCGTGGAACCCGGAGATCGCCCCGCAAGCGATTGTGATAAACGCAAATGGGAACAGAGCCCCCGGTATTATCGGCCCCCCGCCTTTTATATACTCAGTAACTACAGGCATTTTGAGCTCGGGGTTGACGATGATTATCCCTATGGCGAGGAACGCGATGGTCCCGATCTTCATGAATGAGCTCAGATAGTCCCTCGGACAGAGCAGGAGCCATACCGGGAGTATCGAGGCCGCAAATCCGTAGATGAGTATGAAGAGGGTTATTTTTGTTTTGGGGAGCGTGAAATAGGGCGCGAGCGAGGAGTGGGCTATGTCCTTTCCGAAATATACCGCGAATATAAGTAGCAAAACGCCGATTACGGTCGCCTCTACTATCCTTCCCTTCCTGAGCCTGTACATATATAGCCCCATGAAGAACGCGATTGGGATCGTACAGCCTATTGTGAAGACGCCCCATGAGCTTTCCGCTAGCGCATTCACGACCGCGAGCCCGAGACCGGCGAGCGCGACTACGAGTATGAAAAGAACGGCGATGGAGGCGATTATTCCCGAAAGGGGACTTATCTCGGATTTTGCGATCTCGGCCAGGGATTTCCCGCCGTGCGTGACTGAGGCGTAGAATATAATGAAGTCAGGCACCGCTCCCGCGAGCACGACTCCTTTAAGTAGCCAGAGGTACCCGGGCAGAACACCTAACTGCGCCGCCAGCACGGGTCCTATAAGCGGCCCCGCTCCCGTGATAGCCGCGAAATGATGTCCGAACAGCACCCATTTGTTAGTAGGGAAGTAGTTTTGCCCGTCGTACATCGTGTATGCGGGAGTCTCGCGGGAATCGTCTAGCACGGCGACCTTGGCTGCAAT
>JBIOKC010000222.1:0-3176 GCA_044451425.1 Thermodesulfobacteriota bacterium | reverse complement strand
TGGTAACGACAGCGCCCAGGAGCAGAACGAGTCCGCCTGCCCATATCCAGCTTACCATTGGGTTAACTATTACTCTTATTGTTGCGGTGCCTTCAGGAGTGTAACTCATCAGAATAACGTAGAGGTCGTCCGTAAAGGTCGATCTCAATGCCACCTCGGTCTCCTGATTAATCTCTCGGTTCCCCTCATATTTATAGATGTTCTTCTCGGGAGCTATGAGGCCTATGTCCCTTCCCTTGTTGAATCCGTCAAGCTTGGCGACGGTCGCATTCTTGGCGTCAGTTGTGTACTGCTCGAGCCCTTTGTACGTGAGAGTATAGCCCGCAAGCTCAATCGACTGCCCCTTCGAGAGCGTCGCCTGCTTCTCCGTTACGAAGACGGAAGAGGATGTGATGCCTATTACTATCAGGACGACGCCTATATGGACAATGTAACCGCCGTACCTTCTCTTGTTCCTCGACACCAGCCGCGCGAAAGCGAGAGCCGGGTTCTCGCCCCTCCCCGACCTCACGCGTACTCCGCGGAAAAATTCCGTGAACACGGTAGCAGCGACGAACGCGCAAAACGCGTACGAGAGGAGAGCGTAAACATCACGCACCCCTGCCGACAACAGCACGATCGCGGTAACAACGGCCAGGACGACGGGTATAAAAAAGTTTTTTATAAGGTTTTCCCTTGATGCCTTCCTCCAGGAGATTAGAGGCCCCACGCCCATCAGAAATATAAGCACGAGCGCGATCGGGACGTTCACTTTATTGAAATACGGAGAGCCCACGAGAATCTTATGTCCGGTGAGCGCCTCGGACAGAATAGGAAATATAGTCCCCAGGAATACCGCAAAAGCCGCGCCCAGGAAAAGCAGGTTATTCAGAATGAAAGCGCTCTCCCTCGAAAGTATCGAATCGAACTTGTTCTCGGATTCGAGGTCCCGCATCCTGTAGAGGAACACGGCGAAAGAAAAAAGAAGTATAAAAGCTATGAACCCCAGGAAAAGAGGCCCTATATTGCTCTGTGCGAAAGAGTGAACGGAAGATATTACGCCGCTCCGCGTTATGAAAGTACCGAATATGGCGAGGAAAAAGGTTATTATCAGGAGAACCATGTTCCATTTTTTGAGCATCCCCTTCTTTTCCTGGATCATGACGGAGTGAAGGAAAGCCGTGCCTGCGAGCCATGGCATGAACGCGGCGTTCTCCACCGGGTCCCACGACCAGTAGCCTCCCCAACCCAGCTCCAGGTAGGCCCATCTCGCGCCCAAGAGCAAGCCCACGCTCAGGAACGTCCAGGCAAGAAGAGCCCATTTGCGTGAATACCTGATCCAGTCATCACCGAGCTGACCGCTGAGAAGCGCTCCCATCCCGAATGCGAATGGGACGCCCACGCCCACGTAACCCAGGTAAAGAGTGACCGGGTGGATAGCCATGTACGCGTTCTGAAGTATCGGGTTCAGTCCCCTGCCCTCTAGCGGAACCGTAGGGAGACTTTGGAAAGGGTTTTCCACGAAAGATACTATGAACGTGAAAAATACGGATATGGTAGCGAGAACGGCTATTACATAAGGCATAAGAGTCCTAGATCTGTTCCTCGTGGTAATCACGACGAGAGACATGTAGATAGAGAGAATGAGCGACCAGAGCAGCAAGGATCCCGCCTGCCCCGCCCATAGTGAAGTAAACCTGTATATCAAAGGCAGGTCGGTACTGGTATTAAGAGCCACGTATTTCAGACTGAAATCGAGAGTTATCAGCGAATGGAGGAGAGACACGGTGGCAACGATCAGGAGAAAGCACACGGCGAGCGCTCCGTTACGGGCGCTGCTGATGAAATCGCTTTTCCCCGACCTCGCTCCGTAGATAGACGCGCATACGACATAGATAGATACCGCGAATGCCAGAAATAGGGCTATTTTTCCTGTCTCTACCATCAGTAAGTATTCACTCCTTTGTTTCTGGGACCCTTTTGATATAAGGCCTCGGTCGATTCATACTTAGTCGGGCATTTCGCCAAAAGCACATCCGCCTTAAAAACGTTCCGGTCCGTATATTTACCTTCGACAACAGCTTCCACATTATCCTTGAAGATATCGGGTACGATGCCGCTGTAAGCAACAGCGATATCGCCTCCGCCATCGGCGAGGCTGAACTCGAGTGCACCGTCATCGCCGTGCTTTATCGAACCCGGCACTACTTTACCCGATACCCGCACCCTCTCTCCGTAAACTCCAGGGACTTTGCTCTTGAGCTCCTTCACAGTTAAGTAATAGACCATGGTATCTTTCACACCGCCATACACCAGATAACTCACGGCAAGCGCTATGACGACAATAGCTATTATGAATTTTAATTTGCCTTTAAGCATTGCCTATCCTCTAACGCGATGACCGTACTCACGACCTCTGACTCATCGCTTCGAGCTCCCTCCGGAGCCTTCTTTGTTTTCCTAACAGTTGATAAATATATATAAAAAGAGCTGACCAGACAACTGTGTTCCCCCAAAAGAGGTAATCGAGCCTGAGCGGCTGAGTGACGAGCATAACATCGTCTATCCAGACTTTTCCCTTCCCATCGACTACGAGGCTAAGCGCAACCTTCTCGGGCTTTATACCCTTATCCGCATAAAGAACGGCTTCCGCCGGCACCCAGCCGGTCGTTCCTGTAGGAGGTATGCGCGGGCCGCGCGAAACAAGCTCCTTACCTCCTGGATAAAGAACCCTCATTTCGAGATATGCAATACCCTTCGAACCCTCCGCGGCAGTCAGTCCCTCGGTCTTTATCATCGCCTTATACGCGGCGCGCGTATGATCGAGACCCGAGCCGTCCACGGTAAAGAGCTCGAGGCTAATAGGCGATTGAGCTTCAACGTAGAGAGAGCCTTTCCCGTCGCTTGTCACGTTCTTATCGATCACCGCGTTATTAAGCGTCTTTAAATCACTCGGTTCCGAAATGGGGAACCTCATTATTTTCGTTTCTTTCTCACCGGAGTCATAGCATGAGGCAGTGAGACATAAACCGGCAAGAGCTATGACAATCAATAAATCTTTCAAGCTGGAATCGGTCTCCCTAACAGATTCTAAAATCATACCTTTTCTACCCGGAATTAAAATAATCTTCCCTCCGTTTGAGCCCCCGTTCAGAGGAAGTTATCGACGATACACATTTTCATGGATAATCTGCCCG
>JBIOKC010000221.1:0-3183 GCA_044451425.1 Thermodesulfobacteriota bacterium | reverse complement strand
GATATAGGATCGCTTATAATGATGATATAGACCCAGATGGGAAAATTATCAGGCGTATATATAGGGTAGATCCGAAGGGGCTAGCGACCTTTGCCTTTGATATGAGTAAAGTTTATAAGGATGGAAAAATTAGAACATTAAAAAACGAGTGTTGTTCTGCTTTACTTAAGTGTTATATCGAGGTAAATAGTAAACAGTATATCTGGAGATCACCAGAATTGAAAACAGTACGTATATCTGGTGTACTTAGCCTTACTCCTTGTCGTCCATATTGGTTAATGATTGAAGATAATAAGGATATTGGAGAGGTTAATGAGCTAGCGATCACATATCAGGAAGAGTACAGCGACCTTATTCCTAAGATTTTTGAGAAATTATTTCCTTATAACATCAATAAAAGGGCCTGAAATTATATTGTTGGTCGTTTGCCGTTGGGCCATATGGGAAATTATATCACAAAAGGCCTGAAAAATATATTATTGGTGCCTTTATTTCCACAGTAACATATTGTGCTGTTACGTCTTAACGGCTTGTAATCGTTAGGGAATAGGGGGGTCTTTCCAACGTAACAGAGCGATGACGAAAACTCAAATATTGCTACTTGCTTTTTTACGTTTGCATGTTTCCTTGTAACATTGTTACATATATAAAGATTACAATAGCTTATATGTAACAAGAATAGTAACTTTTAATGTAACATGGGGGCGCCGCCAGAATGAAAACCACGCAAAAAACCATGCAAAAACAGGCGCCGGCCCTTTCTTACCCCGCTATTGTGGCGCAACAAAGGGCAATGGACCCTAGTTTCACAGCCCATGGGCGTAGAACCGCCCCATATTTCCAATTAATCATCAGTCATGAATTATTGTGGTTAAAGAACAGACTAAGAACATACAGAGCCGTTAAGATGAATAGGGAACATACGGCGAACAATCTTAATCCATCACATTATCATGAGAATTTGGCACACAAGAATGCGGCGCAACTAAGGCAAAATAGGACATATATCATATTTTCAGAACATATTTTAGTCGTAATTGTGTGCCTTGCCTAAAATCTTTGGATAAATGATAATGGAAATATGGTGGGTAAAAATCTCATTAATACGTAATGGAAATATGAGAAATTTACTGAATGAATTCGAAAATGAGGAAAAATATGTAATGAAAATGTGATAAATCCACTAAATAGATTAGGAAATGAGAAAATCCTACTAAATGGACTCGGAAATGGGAAAAAATGGGAAAATGGTAATCTAGTTGAAAAATAAGATAAATAAAAAGGGGCTTTCGCCCCTTAGTTTATTCGACCGGGTCGGCTTCGATCGGTTGCCCTATATAAACTCGCAAGAACGGGTCCCCGATATCTAATACCGGTTTTCCTTCGTTAAATTCGATAAATTCGAAGTCGATCGTGTTACAATATTCTTCGGTGTATTCGTCGAATATTGTAACCGTTTTGTCGAGTTGTTCGGATGTAAGCCCTTGCAATTTCGCAAGTAATTCGCGGTATCGCATTTTATCCTCCTCTACGCTAGTTCGGGTTCTAGTTCGGATTGCAGGTTTGCAAGCTCCGTAAGCACCTTGTCGATTTGCGAGCGATACGGATTAGGTCCGTATTCTTCGATGTCGTTTTCCCGAATATTTTCGGAAAAATTCGCAAGGTGTATGCGAGCGGCGACGATGCTCTCGATCGCCTTACGCTGTAGACCGAATGCGTGCACGACCGGATCGGGGGATATAATCCGAACATTCTTCGTAGGATCCTCGTTGCCTTCGAAGATTTCCCCGATTTCGATATCGGGATCGCTTGTATCGTCGTATATTAACATTCCGTCTTCGTAAGGGGTACATTCGAGAGTGTCGTTTTCGAGTTGCTCGTGCGCCTTGCGCAAAGCCTCGTCGTCCGTTTCGGCGGTAAGTCCGAAATAAGCTCGGGAAATACGGCGAACTTCTACGGTGTAGGTACGCATTTTGTCCTCCTTGTTAACACACGATTGCATCGGCAATCCGAGCGGCGCAGTCGCGCGGGGTTCGACCTTCGGCAAACGACCGCATAAGCACGATGTTTTGCTTTTGTTCTTCGGCCGGCAACATCGAGACTAACCGGGCGACATGCGGATAACGGCTCGCGATTAACATGTAGACAGCGAGCATATAAGCGGTAGTGCACATTTTACGCTCCTGCTAGGTTAGAGGGAAGGGAGGGGCCGATTTCTCGGCCCCTAGGAAGGCCGCTAGGCCGCGATCGCTTCGGCAGGGACCGGAGTAGCGGCCGGCTCGGAAACGCCCGTCTCCGTTGCGCTCTGCGAAGCCTTGCGGTGCTTGCCCGCAAGCGAGACCTTCGCGACAAACCGCGAAACCGTAACCGAGCGGTCGCTGCGGTCGTATGCGAACACGTAACGGAAGTGCGGAGTGCTCTCTTTCGCTCGCGGCGACAGATACGATACCGCGGCAACGACCTCGTCGTCGGACAAGTCGACCTCTTTCGCGATATCTTCGACGTACAACGTCCCGCATTCGTAGTGCATAAGGCACGTAAGGATGCGCCCGCGCTTGCTCGTCTCTTGCGCGCCGAGAATGTAGCACTGCTGCGCAATCTCGTCGCCGGGATAAAGGACCGACGCCTTTGCGGCACGCTTCGTAGCAAGGCGCGCATTGCGAGCGAGGATTGCTTTTTCGCGTGCGACGCGCTCGGTAAAGGCTTTGTTGTTCTTAAGCATCTTCGTTCTTTCGGTTAGGAGGCCCTATTGCCTCCGACAAGAAAGACAATAGCATATCCGCATAGGAAAGCAAGCTTTCTTTCCTTCTTTTCGCATATAAAAAAGAGATAATGGGACCTCAAGCCCTATTAACGGTTTTTACCTGTTCGAAGCCCAGCCCTGGGCGCAACCCCCCATGGATATCTCACAATTTTCATCACGCCCCAAAATGATCCACGGCCGAAGCATGTGGAACCAGCAACCACACTCATGAACCACAGACCATTCGCCACTAGCCATCATCTTTTACACTCGGCCCGTAACGAGAGTGAATAGAACTTGTGGCCCTATCTATGCTCCAATTATAAAACCACAGATTAGCCAAACTCACATTGAGCGCATCGGTTGACCATATTATTTCCGCATATTGTTCAGGCCACTGATATTTGGAGCGCAGCAATCCCTTGACCTCTTTGCTATAT
>JBIOKC010000220.1:0-3191 GCA_044451425.1 Thermodesulfobacteriota bacterium | reverse complement strand
TGAAACTCTCCGTACTCGGTAGGTATCGCCGCAGAGGCTACCCTTCTGACGAGACTCTCCGCCCTCAGACGATAGCTTATGAGGTCGGCTATGGAGGCGATTTTGATGTTATGGGTCTCGGCGAACTTTTCGAGGTCGGGGAGCCTCGCCATATCCCCGTCATCGTTCATTATTTCGCAAATCACGGCAGCCGGCGTGAGTCCAGCGAGCCTTGCTATATCGACCGAGCCCTCGGTGTGACCGGCCCTTACCAGGACGCCGCCCTTCCTAGATATGAGGGGGAATACATGACCCGGGCGTATGAAGTCCTCCGGTTTCGAGTCCTCGGATATGGCGTAGCGTATTGTTGAAGCTCTGTCATATGCCGAAATCCCGGTTGTGATACCGTGGCTCGCGTCTATTGAAATCGTAAAAGCCGTATACTGTGGGACAGGATTATACTCGGGCTTGATCGGCTGGAGTCCAATCCTGTCGGCGTTTTCTTTCGTAAAAGCGAGGCAGATAAGTCCCCTCCCGTTTTTAGCCATAAAATTTATAATTTCCGGACCAGCTTTTTCCGCGGCCACTACGAGGTCCCCCTCGTTCTCCCTATCCTTATCGTCGACAAGAATGACCATTTTACCGTTTCTTATATCGGCTACCGCTTCCTCTATGGTGCTGATTGGCATTGTGTCTTCTTCCTCAACCCTAATAATTGATATTGCTTATATTTTATGTAGATTATCCGATTTAGAATATAAGCAACATGGTAGTTTTGTCAAATAAACCGCATGGGGGCCAGGCCCCGTCAAAGCCAGCCTCGGCGTCTTTAATTTGTGCGTTGCTATAATGTTTGATAAATCTGCCAAGAGCGAAGCCCGCGAGACACTCTGACGCATTACGACGTTACGTTCAGACCGGAGACCAGAGCCCGAGATCTATCGTTATAATATATCTCGCCCCCGGGGAGGACGGCGAAAACCCCGATCTCCGGGTGTCTCTTTAGAAATTCCATGGATTTCTCCTTACCCATAACGAAGATCGACGTTGCATACGCTTCTGCCAGAGCGCTGTCTCCGTCAAGAACGACTGTTATGCTGAGGAATTCACTGCCGGCCTTGCCGGTCGAAGGGACGAGAAGGTGATGATATGCCTTGCCGCTAGGGTCTATGACTCTCTCGTATCCGCCGCTTGTTGAAACCGCGAGCTCGCCCGCTCCCGTCCTGAAAGTAGCCATCAACCCTTTCCCGCCGGGATTCCTTATTCCTATCTCGGTAGCGTAACCGAATACCTTTATATCGCCCGATAGGGAAACTATGCCCTTTTTAATCCCCCTCTCTTTAAGCACTCCTACGGCCTTCTTAACGGCGTAGCCCTTTCCTATACCCCCGAGATCGAGCATCATCCCTTCCCTGTCCAAATAGACCTCGCTGCCCTTTACAAGAAGGTCCTTGTAATTAACGAGTGATTTCGCTCTTTCGATTTCCTCGTCTCCCGGCACTTTGTCGCTGCCCCTCCCGAACCTGTAGACACCAATTGTGAGCGCTCCGACCGTGGGTTCGAAAACGCCTCCCGTCTCCTTCGCTACGTATACCGCCTGCTTCAGTACTTGGGAGACCTCGGGATCGACGCGGACCGGTTTCTTTCCCGCCATTTTGCTTATTTCGGATATTTCACTATCAGGATCGTAGTCGGACAGCATCCCGTCGAGCTCTTTGATCTTCGAAAAAGCGGCGTCGGCGTTCGTACCACCACCCATATGAAGCTGAACCCTTTCCAGAGCTGCCTCTTCGGACAAAACAGGGGCTGAGGGAATAAGCACGGCCGGGAGAACGAAACTCAAGAGAAGTAGTGACCGGATCATTTGGAGCAACGCTAATAACAAACATTTAACTGATAGAGTTGGATAGAATAACATAGACAGCAGATAATACTCGGAATACTACGAGCCTGGGAACGAAATTACTCTTAGTAAGGGAACACGGCTATACTTATCCAAGTATTGACTCGGGTAAGAGTTAGCGTTAGTTTTTAAATTGTAACGAGTTCGTATCATTGAAATATATCCGGCAAAAGGCAAAGCATGATAATCCAGTGCGAGAAATGCAAAAGGAAATTCGAAATCGAAGACTCAAGACTCGCATCCCAGAGCAGCATGGTAAGGTGCCGGAAGTGCGGTCATGTTTCCGTTATTGATAAAATGGATCTATCCGCTGACGAAGTTGAAAACAACGCCATCATCGACGTCGTTCCAATTCCGGACGATAGGGGATATATAGACGAGCAAGATTCGGGAGTCGGGGTTAAAGACGAAAGCAAGTCGCAGCTACCATCGCTCGGCCCCGATTCGGACGTCGCATCGACCGAGAGAACAGAAAGAACAGGGCAACAAAAATCAGAAACCCCCCAGGGTTTCGAATTCAAATACCCGTTATCCGGCAATGTGACAGGCACAGCTGCAGGAGAGCACACACTCCACGGCCAAGCCCGTGAGGAAAGAAATGGCGGCGACTATGAAAAGGTTACGGTTGATGAAGGGAACTGGGAGCAATTCGTAAGCATCAGCAAAGCGGAACGGGATATCGACGAGTTCAAGATAAAGAATACGCGGAAGACGAGAACCGGGGAATCGGGCTTCGACTGGGAAAACCTCAGGATAAACGATGAGCTCGTCGATGCCCAGCGCGGATTACCGAAGATGTTCGAGGATGAGGGGATGGATTCGGAGGAGGCAGGCTTAATCGGGAACGAGGTATTTCACGAACCGGCGGGTGATGACAATACGCCTCGCGAATCCGGAAACAGGGAACGCGCATACGAAGGGAGCGCGTCTGACGAACGCCTGATGGTGGACATGGACGTCCTCATCACCAATCCGCATTCCGTAACGAGGACTGTAGGGAGTCCAAGGGCGCCCTACCACGATTCATACAGGGCGCGTTCAGTAAGGGATAAATCAAACAGCAGCGGGATATTATCCAGAGTCGCTTACGGTGTTCTGACAATAGTTGTATTCACGGTAATCGTCTCCGCTTCTTATATCATTTTGTCGAATACGGGCATAATTCCCGGGGACACCGCTCAGAATATAGAAAAAGCCGTCGAGTCCGTAATACCGTTTGACATCGCCGTGCCCTTAAAGAAGGACGTGGTAATAACTGAGAACCGCGGCAAGTGGCTCGACACGAGAAATGGACCCATGTACGTCATAT
>JBIOKC010000219.1:0-3197 GCA_044451425.1 Thermodesulfobacteriota bacterium | reverse complement strand
TTTTGGGGGAGGGCGAGAGGATCGAGCTCACGCACAGGGCTTACAGCAGGGATAATTTTGCGAAAGGAGTATTACGTGCCGTGAAATGGATCTACGGAAAATCCCCCGGAATTTATACAATGAAGGACGTTCTCAATCTTTAGATCAAGGATTCTCCGGTTTATCGATGTTGTCTCTAATGTAATCCGCAGTTAACCTGAAATGTTCAGATTCGAAATTCTGAAACAACAGACCGGAACGAGCGCCAGGCTCGGAAGGATCCATACGGCGCACGGGACGGTAGATACGCCCGCTTTCCTGCCTGTAGCCACGCAGGCTACGGTCAAGACACTATGCCCCGACGAGGTCGAAGCGCTCGGCTTTCGCATGATAATAGTAAACGCTTACCACATGTATCTCCGTCCCGGCCACGAGACCATAGAGAAGATGGGCGGGCTTCACAAGTTCATGTCATGGCCCGGCGCGATTACGAGCGACAGCGGCGGCTTTCAGGCTCTCAGCCTCTCAAAGACGAGGAAGATCAGGGAAGACGGGATAGTATTTCAGTCCCATCTCGACGGGAGCAGGCATATTCTCACGCCTGAGAAGTGTATCGGGATACAGGAGTCCCTGGGAGTCGATATTATGATGTGCCTCGACGAATGTCCTCCCTATCCATCGTCTCCCGAATATATGAAAAGATCTGTAGCATTAACAGCCGGATGGGCGAGGTCGTGTAATGAAGCGAGGAAAAAACGGGAAAACGCGCTTTTCGGTATAGTCCAGGGCGGAATATACCCCGAGCTCAGGCGTGAATCCGCAAGAGGGCTCCTGGAGATAGGATTCGACGGATATGCGCTCGGTGGGCTCGGCATCGGGGAAGCCCCTGAGAAAACTTACGAAATTACGGAATCGACCCTGACACATATTCCGGGGAACAAACCTCGCTACCTCATGGGGTTCGGCAGGCCCGAGGACATCGCTGCCACCGTTTCCATGGGGGTCGACCTCTTTGATTGCGTGATTCCCACGAGGAACGCCAGAAACGGCACTCTCTTTACAAGTCACGGAAAAATGGTTATAAAAAATGCCCGGTACGCGGAGGATGATGGACCGATAGACGAAAATTGCGGATGCTATACGTGCAGGAATTTTTCGAGAGCCTATCTGAGACATCTCTACATGGCGAAGGAAATACTGGTGCTCCGTCTTCTCACTCTTCATAACCTGAGTTACTACGGGGAATTAATGAACGATATAAGAGCAAGCATAGCATGTAACGATTTCTCGGCTCTACTTAATCGGGTAAAATCCCTTGGAGGTACAGAGTAGTGTATAAGTATTTGATAGCGATAATATCGGTAGCTTTAATGGCAATGGGCGGTTGTCAGGCTCCTGGCGGCGAGGGCGGAGCTGGCAGCTCTCCTCTCGCTTTTCTCCCCTTTATTCTGATTTTCGTCCTCTTTTATTTCCTCATACTGAGACCGCAGCAGAAGCAGAGCAAGAAGCGTGACGAACTGCTCAAAACTCTCAAGCGCGGCGACAATGTCATTACCTCGGGCGGGATCTACGGCAAGATTATCAACATTTCGGAAGACGACATAGTATCTCTTGAGATAGCCAAAGGAGTGAGCATCCGTATAAGTCGTTCGGGCATAGCGGGTCTCGAGGGGACGGTAAAAGAAGAACCGAAGGAGGACAAATCTAAGAAATGAGAGCTTCAAGGGGATGGATTATCACTATTCTCGTACTCATATTGCTTTCCGTGCTTCTTTTGATACCTACGGTTGCCGGCGACACTCTGCCTAAATGGTGGGGAAAAGTTTTCCCGGACAAGGGAATAAACCTGGGTCTCGATCTCAGGGGAGGGATTTTCCTTCTTCTCGGCGTGGACAGCGATAAAGCGGTGGGGCATGAACTCAACAGCATCAACGATTTTATGGAGCAGGAGCTTAAGAATGACAAAGTGCTTATAAAAAGCTCCGTTATATCTGGGCAGGATTTGACGCTTCAGTTTTTCTCAAAGGAAGACCTCGATAAAGCGAAAAAAATGGCCGATGACAACTTCCGAGACAGAGCCAATAATGATGAAGAAGGCCTATCCGTGAAGTTCGCGCTCAAAAACAGGTATCTCGACGATGTTCGTGTAAGGGCTATAGACCAGGTCAAGCAGGTATTGGAAAACAGGATTCAGGAGATGGGGCTCGTCGAGCCTTCGGTACAGAAAGCGGGGGCTGATAGAATATTGATTCAGGTCCCGGGAGCTTCCGAGAGGGACAGGCAAAGGGTAATCGATATTATAAAACGGTCTGCTGTGTTGCAGTTCAAGATTGTTGCCGACACCGGACCTTCCAAAGACACTTTGCTGGCGAAATACGGGGTCAGCTCTCCTGATGAACTCGTAGCCAAAGGCCTGATGCTGGTTCCCGGGGACACCGGGAATGAGAACGAGAAATTTTTCGTAGTCTCGGCGGATTCGCCCGTCACCGGCGAGTCCCTTTCGGATGCGCGTCTCATCTTCGACGAGTTCGGCCGACCCGCGGTAGGGTTCAGCTTTAAGGGCTCGGGCGCCAGTAAATTCGGTGAGCTTACCGAGAAGAATGTCGGCAAAAGACTTGCTATAGATCTCGACGGCACGATTAAATCCGCGCCGACCATTCAGGAGAGAATCACTTCCCAGGGAAGGATTACGGGTAACTTTACGACGGATGAAGCAAAGGACCTCGCGCTCGTACTCCGTTCAGGCTCTCTTCCTGTCCCGGTCAGTATCGAGCAGGAAAATACGGTGGGTCCGTCGCTTGGAAAGGACTCAATTGACAGCGGAAAGCTTTCGATGATAGTGGGTGGTGCGCTTGTAGTAGTATTCATGATGATTTTCTACAAGCTTCAGGGCTTAGTAGCCGACATTGCCCTTGCTCTGAATATGCTCTTCATTATGGGGTTTCTGTCCGCTTTCGGCGTCACGTTGACATTGCCTGGTATAGCCGGACTAGTGCTTACTATGGGCATGGCAGTTGACGGGAATATAATCATCTTCGAAAGAATAAAAGAAGAGCTGAGAGCCGGAAAATCCCCCTATGCGGCTATAGAAGCGGGGTACCAGAGGTCATTTCCGACTGTATTCGACTCGAATACGACCACACTCATAACCGGTCTCATCTTGTTCTGGTTCGGTACGGGGCCTATAAAGGGATTTGCGGCAACCCTCAGTATAGGGA
>JBIOKC010000218.1:0-3228 GCA_044451425.1 Thermodesulfobacteriota bacterium | reverse complement strand
TTAAATGATATAATCGACCGTGTTAATTCATATCTTTATATGACGGATGTCGACGTGGAGCTGCTAAAGAAGGCTTACGTTTATTCGGCGAAGGTCCATGCCGGACAGACCAGGAGTTCGGGGGAGCCATACCTGAGCCACCCGCTTGAAGTATGCGGGATTCTCGCTGAAATGAAGCTCGATGTATCGTCCATAGTCACGGGCCTCCTCCACGATACGGTCGAAGACACGCTCGCTACGACGGGAGAGATCGATACCTTGTTCGGGAGCGAGATAGCATTCCTCGTGGAAGGTATTACCAAAATAAGCCAGCTCCCTGTCACGACGAAAATAGAGCGCCAGGCAGAGGGCTTCAGAAAGCTGATTCTGGCCACGGCAAAGGACATAAGGGTCGTGCTTATAAAGCTTGCCGACAGGCTCCATAATATGCGTACCCTTCAGTATCTGCCCGAGGGCAGGCAGAAGAGCATCGCCAGGGAGACGTTCGACATCTACGCGCCTCTCGCTCACAGGCTCGGAATAAATTGGGTTGCAACCGAACTCGAAGACCTCTCGTTCAGGTTCCTCAACCCTGAGGAGTACGAAAGGCTCGCGACATTGATTGAAGGCAGGAAGAAAGAATGGCAGAGCCATGTCGACCAGATTAAGAAAATAGTCGGCAACAAACTCGCGGAGTTCGATATAAATGCCGAGGTTACCGGAAGGTTCAAGCATGTATACGGGATTTACAGGAAGATGCAGTCGCAGAACCTCGACTTCGACAGCGTGCACGATGTGATAGCGTTCAGAATCATCACGAACTCGCTCAGAGAATGCTATGAGGCGCTCGGTGCCGTACATGCCACGTGGAAACCCGTGCCCGGGCGATTCAAAGACTACATAGCACTCCCGAAGGGAAACGGGTACCAGTCCCTGCATACGACGGTAATCGGTCCATTCGGTGAAAGGATGGAGATTCAGATAAGGACGCGCGCCATGCACGAGATCGCCGAGTACGGTGTCGCATCGCACTGGAAATATAAGGAAGGCAAGCTCGACGGCAGCGGCACTTATGAGATCTATTCCACATTAAGACAGCTCCTCGAGTGGAAGGATATAAAAGACCCGACCGAGTACATGGAGGCGATCAAGGGTGAGCTTATTTCGGACGTTGTATACGTCTTCACGCCTCAGGGGGATCTCATGGAGCTCCCCAGCGGCGCGACGCCTGTGGATTTTGCCTACGCCGTGCATTCCGAGGTCGGCAACACCTGCACGAGGGCCACGGTCAACGGCAAACTCGTCCCGCTCAACCACCAGCTGAGGACAGGCGACACTGTGGAAATCGTGACTGCGAACGACAGACACCCCAACCGGGATTGGCTCAAGTTCGTCGTTACATCGCGCGCGAAAACCAAGATACGATCGTGGCTCCGCAATGAGGAGAGGACACAGTCGGAATCTGTGGGTATATCCATATGCGAGCGGAAATTCAGGCAGCACGGCCTTGATTTCCAGGCGATGCTCAAGAATGGAGAGCTCTTGGATGCGCTTACGGAATTAAAGTTCAGTGATGAGAAAGAGCTCTATCTAGCGGTGGGGTTCGGTAAGATTTCCGCGACCGACGTTCTCAAGCGAGTGCTGCCTACGGACAAGTTACGCTCTGCTCCGGAGAAGGAATCCAGGATGGAGAGGATCATCGAGACTATCACGGGATCGAGTGAAAGCGGTGTTCTAATAAGCGGATACAACGACGTCATGATAAGATTCGCCAACTGCTGCTCTCCGCTGCCCGGCGAGCAGATCACGGGCTATATAACGAGAGGCAAGGGGATTACGATTCACAAGAGCGACTGTCCGAGGCTATTGGACGTGGACGATGCGAGGCGGATTGATGTCGAATGGGATATGAATTTCAAGCCGCTGAGACCCGCGAGGATAGTGGTGCTGTGCGCAGATCGTCCCGGGATGCTCTCCAATATAACGAGCACGTTCTCGTCGTCGGATATAAACATATCCAAGGCCGAGATACATTCGACCGATGTAGATAGTGCCATCGGGACTTTTGACGTCGTGGTTTCTGACCTCGAACAACTGGAAAACGTCATGAAATCCATTAAGCAGGTAGAAGGCGTGAGGTCTGTAGAGAGGATGCTAGAGCGGGAAAGGGTATAGCGGTGTGAGCGGGCACGGCAAGTAAGCCCTGTATTGCCCCGCTCGGCAATTAATATTGAAAGAAAACGATTCACCATATATACTCACTCGTCAATTATGTTTGGTCCGTGGTCAAGAGAATCCAAAGCCAAGAAAAGAGCTAAGCAGAGTATTTCACAGACGCAAAACCTGTTAAATAAAAATAGCTCCAAGATAAGCCCGGAATCCGCTGATGTCATAAATAAAAGGATCGCTGCCCTCGAGCTGGCTCTTGCCAGCGGGGATACGGATGACATACTCAGAAAAAACAGTGACCTGGAAGGGACTTCGGGAGACTATCTGTCAAAATTCGCTAAGTCCAAGCTCAGGCAGAATGTAGAGGCACTTGTATTTGCAGTTGCCCTTGCGCTTCTGATAAGGACCTTCGTTTTTCAGCCGTTCAAGATCCCTTCGGGTTCTATGATTCCGACGCTCCTCGTAGGTGATCACTTGCTGGTAAGCAAATTCATATACGGCACCAAGATACCGTTTACGGACAAAGTGGTCTTCCCGATCGAGAAAATCAAAAGGGGAGACGTAATAGTCTTCACATACCCCAATACGGAGCACGATCCGTCGAAGAACGGTATTTATTATATTAAGCGGGTTGTGGGTATTCCCGGCGACAGTATCGATCTCGACGGAAGGCAACTGGTCATAAACGGCAAGAAGGTGTCCCTCACGTACACGGGTTCTTACGTCGACGAGCGGAACGGGGAGCAGTTCGATGAATACAATGAAGACCTCTTAGGTCATAACCACCCCGTTATTTTCAGAAAGGGGAGGGAGTCTACGAATAAGGGGAGCTTTATCCCTGTAAGCGTTGTCCCGGAGGGCTACGTATTCGTTATGGGGGATAACAGGGACAACAGCCAGGACAGTAGATTCTGGGGGTTTATCCCCGAAGAAAAAATCGTCGGTAAAGCCTTCCTCATAGATTGGTCTTGGAATTCCGACAATCCCGATATTCAGAATAAACTAAGATGGAAGAGGCTTTTTTCTTCTGTTGAATAAAATCTATCAAATTCTTTCTTTTGGTATCTAATCAAAATATTG
>JBIOKC010000217.1:0-3246 GCA_044451425.1 Thermodesulfobacteriota bacterium | reverse complement strand
TAATTATATAATCCTGACATGGGCTTAAATTATACTACAATTGATAATAGTCCTGAATAGCCTTGACGTCGAGACCTTCCTTTATCAAAACTTCGATCGCACCGGCGGCAGCCTTGGCGGCGGCGGTAGTGGTAAAGTAAGGGACTCTGTGAACAAGAGCGGTCCTCCTGATAGAATAGGACTGCTCGACCTCCTTCTGCCCGAAGGTCGTATTTACGACGAGCTGAACTTCTCCGTTTTTAATATGGTCTACTATGTGCGGACGGCCTTCCGCCACCTTCTTTACAACCGTACACGCGACTCCTTTACTTTCGAGATACGCAGCCGTACCGACGGTCGCCATAATCTTAAATCCGAGTCCTATCAGTTTGCGAGAGAACTCCGGGACCTTGAGCTTATCTTCGTCCTTCACGCTTATAAACGCTGTGCCCGATAACGGCAGGTCGCTTCCCGCGGCAATCTGGGCCTTCGCAAAGGCCATTCTGACCTCCTTATCGATGCCCATGACTTCGCCGGTCGATTTCATCTCGGGTCCGAGTATAGTGTCCACACCCTGAAATTTAATAAACGGGAATACGGATTCCTTGACGCAATAATGCTTGATCACTATCTCTTTGGTGAATCCGAGCTCTTTGAGAGTCTTTCCTATCATGACTTTCGTCCCAAGCTTCGCGAGAGGTACCCCTATGGCTTTACTTACGAAAGGGATGGTCCTACTCGCCCGCGGATTCACCTCGAGTATGTAAACGGTATCGTCCTTGACCGCAAATTGAATGTTGACGAGACCCTTTACATCGAGGGCCAGAGCAAGCTCCTTCGTCTGGCGCTTTATTTCTTTAAGCACCTTGGCATCGATAGAGAAGGGAGGAAGTACCATGGCACTGTCGCCCGAGTGAACACCGGCCTCCTCGATATGCTCGAGTACGCCGCCTATAACTACCGTCCTGCCGTCGGATATCGCGTCGACGTCAACCTCCTTGGCGTCGTTAAGAAACTTGTCTATCAGAACCGGGCGGTTTGGAGAGACCTTTACGGCTTCGGTGATATAACGCTTGAGCGATTCTTCCGCGTACACTATCTCCATCGCCCGCCCTCCGAGCACGTAGGAAGGTCTGACCACCATTGGATAACCTATTCGATTCGCTATCCCCAGGGCTTCATCCTGACTCCTGGCTATACCGCTCTCAGGCTGCCTCAGACCCAGTTGCGTGATAAGGTCCCTGAACCTCTCCCTGTCCTCGGCCAGGTCGATGCTGTCGGGCGATGTGCCTATGATTTTGACTCCCCTTTCCTCGAGCGGAATGGCAAGCTTCAGAGGGGTCTGACCTCCGAGGTGAACTATAACACCTTCGGGGTTTTCCCGGCCAACTATGGACAATGTATCCTCGAGAGTCAGAGGCTCGAAATAGAGCCTGTCCGAAGTATCGTAATCGGTGCTTACCGTCTCGGGATTGCAATTCACCATTATAGATTCATAGCCTTCTTCTCTGAGAGAGAACGAGGCGTGGACGCAGCAGTAATCGAATTCAATGCCCTGTCCGATCCTGTTCGGGCCGCCGCCGAGAATCACTACCTTAGGTCTTTCCGTAGGCGGGGCTTCGTCTTCCGTTTCGTAAGTGGAGTATAGGTAAGGCGTGAAAGCTTCGAATTCGGCTGCGCACGTGTCGACCATCTTATATACGGAGTCGATCTTGTTCTTATGTCTCGATTCCCTGATTTCGTCCTGCGATTTCCCCAAGAGCTCTCCGATCCTTATATCCGAGAACCCGTACTCTTTCGCCTCTCGGATCAAGTTACCGTTCAATTTACCGGAGGAATTGAGCCTTTCCTCCATCCGAACAATTTGCTCGACATTACGCAGAAACCACTTGTCAATATATGTCAGACTGTAAATCTCCTCAATGTCCATCCCCTGTCTGAAGGCATCGGCGATATACCAGAGTCTTTCGGCATTGGGAGTGCTTAACCTCTCTCTTATGATATCTGGGTCCTCCGATTTAGGCTCGAATCCCGATGAATCGATCTCGAGAGAGCGGATAGCCTTTTGGAGCGATTCTTTAAATGTCCTTCCTATTGCCATTGCCTCGCCCACGGACTTCATCTGTGTCGTCAGGGAGGTGTCCGTCTGCGGGAACTTCTCGAACGTAAACCTGGGTATTTTTACCACCACATAATCTATGGTCGGTTCGAAGGACGCCGGCGTATAGCGGGTAATATCGTTTGAGATTTCATCGAGCGTGTAGCCGACTGCGAGTTTAGCCGCGATTTTCGCGATGGGGAAGCCCGTAGCTTTAGACGCAAGAGCGGAGCTTCGCGATACCCTCGGGTTCATTTCTATAACCACCATACGTCCGTCGTCCGGATTTAGACCGAACTGAATATTCGACCCTCCCGTGTCGACTCCTATCTCTCTGATGATGGCTATCGACGCGTCGCGCATCTTCTGATACTCCTTGTCGCTAAGAGTCTGCGCGGGAGCGACGGTAATGCTGTCTCCGGTATGGACGCCCATGGGATCGAAATTCTCTATGGAGCATATAATCACCACGTTATCCATCCTGTCACGCATTACCTCCAGCTCATACTCCTTCCATCCGAGGACCGACTCCTCTATTAAAATTTCACTGATGGGGCTTAGATCGAGACCCGCCTTCGCGAACTCCTGAAATTCCTCTTTGTTGTAAGCGACGCTCCCGCCCGAGCCACCGAGAGTAAAAGACGGACGGATGATTACAGGAAACCCGAGCTCTTGGATGACTCGCCAGGCCTCGTTCATATCATGGGCTATGCCGCTCTTCGGGACTTCGAGACCTATACTAAGCATTGCATTTTTGAAAAGCTCCCTCTCTTCAGCTTTTTTTATAGCGTGCAGCTTGGCGCCGATAAGCTCCACCCCATACTTATCGAGCACGCCCGATTCGGCAAGATCAACGGCCAGGTTGAGAGCGGTCTGTCCGCCGAGAGTCGGCAGCAGGGCGTCAGGTCTTTCTTTTTCTATTATCTTCTCGAGTATCCTCGGCACAAGCGGCTCAATATACGTTCTGTCGGCGAACGTCGGGTCGGTCATGATCGTGGCCGGGTTGCTGTTTACAAGCACAATCCTGAAACCCTCTTCCTTGAGGGCCTTACACGCCTGAGTGCCGGAATAGTCGAATTCGCAGGCCTGCCCTATTACTATAGGGCCTGAGCCTATAAGCAGTATGGTTTTCATATCTTCGCGTTTAGGCATTTCAGTAAAGCGTATTG
>JBIOKC010000216.1:0-3288 GCA_044451425.1 Thermodesulfobacteriota bacterium | reverse complement strand
TGGACACTAAGGTGACAAGTATAAAGGGAAATAGTAACCTAACTAACTGAAATCATTATCACGTCCCCGTAGCTCAGAAGGATAGAGCACAGGATTCCTAATCCTGGGGTCGGAGGTTCGAATCCTCTCGGGGACGCAGTAATTACAGGCAGTTACAACGCTCCTTACTTGTCCCTTTTATTCATGTCAGTGAATATGTCAGTGAACGGTGTCGAAAACTTGTCCGAGAGGAGCTCGACGGCCTCTTTAAGCGATTCTTCGGGATGAGAATATCTCATTGTCATTTTGAGATCGCTATGCCCCAAGATCTTCGAGACAGCCACGATCGAGGCGCCCCTCTCTATCATCCTGGTTGCAGCCGTATGCCTCAGATCATGGAAACGGAAACCAGCTATGCCAGCCTTCTCACACACCCTTTCGAAGGCCCCTTTAAGTGATTCATGATTCTTGTAAGGAGTACCCGCGAGAGATAGAAATACAAATTCGTTCCCCCCGCCTTTTAGCTTCAGCTCTATTAGAAGAGTCCTTAAACTAGAGCTTATAGGAACTCTTCTCATTTTTTTATTCTTTGTATTTGTTTGTTCTATTGTGATAACTCCGCTCTCGAGATCTATATTGGTCCACCGCAAGGTGAGAATCTCCGATTTTCTCATTCCGGTAGACAAGGCGGTTATGATTATTGGCTTGAGATGGTCGTTAGAAAAAGATAGGAGCTTTTCTTCTTCTTCCAGAGTAAGGATTCTTTCCTGTATATTTTCTTCCGGTAAAAGCCCTGCTATAGATACAGGATTTTCACCAAAGAACTTTCTCCACCTCTTTGCGAGATTATATATCTGTCTCAAAGTTGAGAGCTCGCGATTTACTGTAGCCGGCTTAGCGTCCCTCAGACGTATTTCTTTAAAGTCATCAATATCCTTCGGTGATATCTCTGAGAGCTTCTTATCTCCATACAACTCGATTAAACGGTTTAGACTGTATTCGTACCGACTCCAGGACCTTCTTTGTACTGTATCCCTCATGTGCTTGACATAATCCCTGCTAAAGTCATTCAATCTCGGTATATCGTTATCGAGCATATCATACTGACCAAGCTTAATCTTTTGTTCTATCTTATTTAGCATCTCCTTTGCCATTGTTTTGGTAACGATGCCCTTCTTCCCAAAGGTCTTACGTCTGACCTTGCCCCTGTCTTTATATTCTCCGACCCATGAATTCCCTATTAAAAATACACTTCCCATCTTATTTGGACCTCCTTTTATAAGATTCTGGAATACTTGGTTCTTTAATAACATATCCCTCTCTCTTCATGACCTCATGTATCCATCCTCGAATCAGTTCAGAGCCTGTCATATGATTTTGCTCTGCATACCTGTACATGAATTCGAGCTCCGTTTCGTCTAACCAGACTTGGAACCTTTTTTGTTTAACTTTCTGTCTCATAGAGTATATTATACTCTAATATTACATATTGTCAAGTATTTAATTGAGGCAATGTCCAATATTTATCGAGTAAAACGTTAATCTGTATTTTGGCTAACTCCGACAATCATACTTAAGAGATAACAAGCATATATGCGGGCTGCCCGTAATGACCCATATTGAAAGTTATATATATATTTCTCAAACCTCCCCGACCTTACATAAAAACCGGCTTCAATGGCCGGATTACAGGATATTGTAATATTCATAGTTCGCCCTCTGAATTGTTTATATGTTTAAGACCTAGCGCAGCGATTGCGCCGACTCTGGTCTCTGGTGGCTGTAGTTCGTCGTAGGCTATATGCTCCAATAGCTTCGCCGAAAAGCCGCAGCGCTCACCCAGGTTGTAAATTAGTCGGTCCGCCTGGTCTCCATACAAATGCTTCATTTGTTGACGTGCATTAATGATATGATTCTGTGTTATTCGTTTCATTCTGACCTTCCTTCAATATAGAATTCTTGTCTGTTCTGGTAATATTTCGTGTAGGTCCCGTCCAGGTCTATAGTCCTTATGTTGGCCTCCACGCCGTAAAACTCGCACATTCCTTTTATCTCTGCGTTGAAGCTCTCGACCGTCGGGCATTTAACAATCGTAACGTCGCCCTCGGCATATGTAACAATCCAACGCTTAGATTTATTGACCCAGACGCCGAAATAATGCGCGTCCTGGTCAGTGTCGAACTGCAGCCAACCTTTTGAGGTTGTACAGTGTTCAAAATCAAAACAATATCTGTCTGCCTCCGGCTCGAACAGACGGATGACCTCATTGCCTCTTTCGTTAATCTCTGCCATGTCTCTATCTCCTATGGTGTCCACTATATATGTATCAGCATGTCGGACAGTCCATGCAGTACGCCTGTCCTACGGCCCGCCGCGGCCCGAAGGGGGGTCTGGGGTTTTGCGCCTGTAGGAGAGCATATAGTCCCCCCACTAACTCGAGGGGAGGAAATCATCATTTTTCTTATGACTTCATGTAGATTGGGTTTGGTATTCAAATAAACCGGGGAAGGAATCATTGTCTTCCGGTATCCAGGGTTATTGTAGTTCAGGATAAATAAAAGAAGCCCCGGCCAATATAGTCGGAGGAGCTTAGTCCGGGGCTCGTGGGAAAAGTGGATGACCAGCTAAATATATCCCCATTTCGGACAGGGTAGCCTTCCTAAAACCCAAGAATCTTGTCACTTATTTAATTACTTGACCCTCCTATACAGCCCCTTTTGTTAGTCTTATTTATTTGGGATCATAGAGAATATACTACTTCCTGCCTATTCCGTTGAACTACTTGATATATGGTACTTTACCGAAAACCTAACTTAACTTATGGACTTATTATAGGGGGGCAGGTCATACGTATCAGGTCCCCTGAAAGTGGTCTAAGTTCAAAGTAACGTATAATTTCAGTATTTTTGGGATGCAGGCCGGGGGTAGGGGGTAGCAAGTTCACATTCCCAAGTAAAGATCGAAAGACAGATTAAGAAGATTACCTCAGCATGGAGTAAAGCACTAACCAAAGCGGACATCAAAGGTCTGCGCTTTTGATTTTCGCTTTCATGCTGTTTTGGATTCTTCAATTTCCATTGAATATAAAATAACATTCACCAAATAACAGCCCCTTACTTTATCTACGGCTTTTATAATCTCTTTCTTCGAGCATTTCGGTCGGGCAAATATCTGCTGCGTCGGTGCTGTAAATAGTAAACTCGCCTACCCTGAGTTTCTCCATGTAATCGTTTATAGTGAGAGAGGTAGTCTCGGTCCAGTTTTCAATTACGGACTATTGAGCTGACTACTGCAGAGGCGGTAACTGCT
>JBIOKC010000215.1:0-3291 GCA_044451425.1 Thermodesulfobacteriota bacterium | reverse complement strand
ACAATATTCGGCTTCAAAGGTGTTGCTACCGGAGCTGGTACCGCCTGCCAATTCTATTCGGCAGCCGCAGACTTCAACATGGACGGGGTCTTCGATGAAACTGCCACAAGCTTCTCGAGCAGTGTCTTGAGACTCACGAACGGCGTGGAGTTTACCTTTCTAGACGGCCCAAGCTCAGTAAACGCATCCCAAGAATTCGAGAACGACCTTCTCGTTTTATATAATCAAGTTCTATACTTCAATATTTACGAACCTATAAGCTGTGGGGATATTATGCCTGTATCCGGGAGTGGGATTTACGAATCACTCCTCTCGCAACTAAAGGCCGACAGCAATACGCCCTGAGGCGTACGCCTTCAGGCAGGGAACATATGGCACTGAACCCCTGTTGCATAAGCACCCGCGGGCAGCCGAACTTACATCTTCACCAGTCTTTCCCACGACATCACGGAATTTGCGTTAAGAAAATCGCGTATTGAAGCGTGAAGATCTTTCATGGGACGATTCCGAGCAAGATAGGAATCGGACACCCTTTCCTAAATGCAATAACGTCATTAGTCTTGCTTCACTATTAAACACTATGCGAATTAGGGTTGAATTGAAAGATTTTAGCCTTAATTAATTTAGCCTTCTTTTCAATAACCACACAATGTATGTGATTTTTGCTTCTTTGTTTCAATACAAAGAAGAAATTATCTTTGCCTTTTCTATATAATGTTAAGCCTTACGACAGCTCAGAATAAACTCAGTACAGCAGTCCTGACTCTTCGTGTAATAGCCTTACCCTTTACCGGCGTGGCGCGTGGTTCGAGAGTAGAGCACACTGCGCATCCCTTAACGCCCGGGCATATAAATCTCCTTCGCGTGATCGATAAACCCCCGCCATATCTCGTCCGGCTCCCAGACCTCGTCGATCGGTGCTCTTGCTTCCTCCTCCGGCACCCCGAGCTCTATCAGCCTGTATAGGTAAACGAACGCAGATGCCCTCTTGTTGACGACGCAGTGCACCCAGACTTTCCTGTCTTGCAGATCATCCATGACCGAGAAGAAACGGTCGAGGTCGGATAATTCGGGAGACGTCCACTTGACAGGGATGTGATAATACGCCATCCCCTCGTCGGCTGTGACCTCCCCCTCGTCGGGTATCGCGTCAGGCGAAGTGCCCGTCGCGAGGTTCACTACGGCGGAGTAGCCCGCATTTGCGATTTCAGGGAATTCGTCCCGCCCCGGCTGGCCCGACGTGGCGATACAATCGTTCACCTTCACATAGTTCTTGATATTGATCATGCAGGAGAATTATAGCTCATCAATCGTAATTAATCCCCCCTCGCCGCCGTGATCATCCCCCATTCGGAGAGCGTCGGGATATTAAAATTCCGATCGCCGAACCATACGTTTAGCACCCCCTGGACGCTTTGGGTATCTGGATTTCCGTCCTCGAGGCTTATCTCTAACATAGGTACCGACGAATCTATACCGAGATAAGTGTTGAATGCGCTCTTTACGGATAACGACGTCTGACTAATAAGACCGCCCACACCGAATACCTGCCCCGTTACATTCTCGTTGCATGAAAAGCCCAATGCTAGACATCCTATCGTCATGCCGTCGGCGTTTGCGCCCGGAGAAAAAATAATATCGAAAGAGTCACCGAAATTATTCTTCACGGGGACACCGGACGGTTTGACATTCCCGGCTACTTACTGCCCGCCCAGTAGAACTTCGTTATGGCCGGGCACTGGGTCATTGGTAAACTCTATTCCCGGACGTATTTGTTCTAGTTAAAACAGTTGTCGTTGCTCTGATAGTTCTCAGGCGGATTACAGCCAAGAAAATTCCCCGGTGCCACAAAAGTGCCCGTAAAATCTTGGAATAACAAATTCGTATGATCCGTCAGGAACTACGTTTGATTGTCGGTGAAGGTCACTTGCGCAAGCAGAGGGATGACCGAAAACATAATCACTATGAGAACAGACAGATCAAACTCTCTCGATAAAGCTTTACCCATGGTTTTGAAATCCTCCGTCCTCCTCAAGAAGCGTAATGCGCTCATTATACTACAAATTAATGTTCATTTCCAAACAGATAATCTTTATTAAATTACAATTAACGCTACGTTCTCATTTAAAGCGGGACTCCTTATACATAAGCTCCGATAAGCGCAGCGATCTCTTCCTGCATCGTGAAACCTCACACCGTCAGGTAAAATGTTGAAACTACACACCCCGGGGGAAACAGTTCTGAGCAGGCGAAGAACTGGACGCCATTGCGGAACCGGCAGAGAAGCTTCTTAGCCAACGGCACAGTCCGCCGAATGAAAGGAGGAGATATGAGCGGAGAGATAGAGGAAGATATAGAGCCTGAAAGGAAGAGAGGCGCGCTCACATTCGCAGCAGGCGTCGCAGCCGGAGTGATAATCACGCTCGTAATACTATCGCTCTCGGGCGCGCCGAACCGCTACGAGATCGTCTCGTCACAGGACGGCGCTGTCGTCCACAAGATAGACACCCGTACCGGGAGAGTCTGGGCGAAGAACTCCTACGAGGAAATAGACGCGCAGGGGCAGCCCGTCACCATATGGTACTGGGACGAGGTCTCACTCGACAGGCCCGGCGCGGCGAAGCTCGCAAAGGAACTCAAGGTCAGCATGTCCGACGCGAGGAAGGCTGAAAAAGATATGCTCGACCGGGAGGTGAAAGAGAAGGAGGAGCTGAAGAAGAAAAGGCTCGACGAGATATTCAACACCTGCGGTGACAATGCGGTCTGCTCCTCCAAGAAGTGCGCTATCGGGTATAAGGGCGCCAAGGACCCGGAGTGGTCTTCCTACTGCGCCGAGACCCTCAAGACCCGTATAGCCAACGGTGTAATCGACCGGTGCGGAGGCGACCCCGGCTGCATAAAGTCATACTGTGTAAATAAATACAACAACACATATCCGGCGGTTAGCGACTGCATGAGCGAGATCAACCTGGTGAAGGTCAAGAACGAAAACGCGAAGTCGGATGCGCCCGGGGAAGGCCAGTCGAGGTAGCGGCAATCGTGCCCGCTCGCCGGTCGTCTGCCGCACCATTCCACGAAGAAAAAATCGCGGCCACCGCTATCATCCCCTGCTTGAGTTTGTCAATTTCCCCCTTTGTAAAGGGTGATTATTCTTTCATGCTATGAATTAACCGCCCCGTTCCGCCTCACCGCGAAGAACAATCCCAAGAGCATCCCCCACTCCTCAAACTATTCCCATCCCCCCATTACGAAGTGGGGAACGAATGAGAGCAAGTGAGCATTCTGAAGCTT
>JBIOKC010000214.1:0-3294 GCA_044451425.1 Thermodesulfobacteriota bacterium | reverse complement strand
TTATTTCCTGGTGTGGCGTGACCTTAAAGTCCGGTATAAACAGACTGCGCTCGGTGTAGTCTGGGTAGTTATTCAACCTTTGATGACCATGGTTGTTTTTACTATATTCTTCGGGAATCTCGCAAAAGTACCTTCGGACGGACTGCCGTACCCTGTTTTCAGCTTTACGGCATTATTGCCGTGGCAGCTCTTTGCAAACGCCTTGAACAATTCAAGCAACAGTCTCGTTAATAACAGAGACCTGATAACCAAGCTTTATTTCCCGCGGCTGATCGTACCGCTTGCGTCGATAATTGCCGGATTGGTAGATTTCTTTATAGCATTCCTCGTGCTTATCGTCATGATAATCTATTACGGTATTGTCCCGACAACAGCCGTTTTTACCCTTCCATTATTCATACTGCTGATAATAGCAACATCGACTGCTGTAAGCCTATGGCTTTCGGCACTAAATGTGCAATATCGGGACGTACGCTATACAATTCCCTTCCTTACCCAATTCTGGCTATTCCTCACGCCTATTGCGTACCCCAGCAACTTAGTGCCCGAGAAATGGCGCTTACTATACGGATTAAACCCCATGGCCGGGGTAGTCGAGGGTTTCAGATGGGCTTTACTCGGGACAACCAACGTAAACTGGACCATGATTACAGTTTCTATATTGATAGTTATTGTTCTATTTGTAGGTGGTCTTGTATATTTCAAACGCATGGAAAGGACATTCGCGGACATCGTATAATATGAGTGATATCGCAATAAAAGTCAGAAACATAGGGAAAAAATACAGGATAGGCGAGAAAAATGAATTCGGAACTCTCCGGGACAGCATCTCGTACTTCACCTCAAATAATTTCAAAAAACTGGTTTCCGGTATTCAAGGAATATTCGTCAAAAAAGGTATCTCTGATGTAGTGGAAAAACCTAGCTCCGTAAGGAGTAATCGTCCTAACGCAGCCAAACCCACACCAGGCTACGTAAGTGAACATGAAGAACACGATAATTACATCTGGTCATTGAGGAACGTTTCTTTCGATGTCCATGACGGGGAAATAGTCGGAATAATTGGCCGTAACGGCGCGGGAAAAAGCACCCTGCTGAAGATTATATCAGGGATAACCGAACCTACAGAAGGGAGAATAGATATCTACGGAAGGATCGCTTCTCTACTCGAGGTGGGCACAGGTTTTCACCAAGAGTTGACTGGAAGAGAAAATATCTACTTAAACGGAGCGTTGCTCGGAATGAAGAAACGGGAAATCGACCGTAAATTCGACGAAATAGTCGATTTCTCGGAAATCGATCAGTTTATAGATACACCGGTTAAATTCTATTCGTCGGGAATGAGGGTCCGACTGGGCTTCTCGGTAGCGGCGCATCTGGAGCCAGAGATACTGCTAATAGATGAAGCGCTAGCAGTCGGAGACGCCGCGTTTCAGAAAAAGTGTCTGGGTAAACTCAACAATGTAGCCACCTCGGAAGGCAGAACCGTAATATTCGTGAGCCACGACATGGCGGCCATACAAGCATTATGTCAGAGAGCCGTATTGCTTGAAAGCGGAAAGCTGATCTACCAAGGTCCTACATATGACGTAGTACAGGAGTACATGCAATCCATGAGCTCGACATATGAAATTCCACTCCATGACAGAATGGACCGCGGTGGAGACGGTAGCGTAATTCTCACATCGCTACGAATAGAGAATGCCGAGAACGGGATCCCTATTAAACCGAGCTCCAGATTGAAAATCACAATAGGATATCGAAGTGATAGTCCAGTCCGCTTCCCCCAATTCTTAATCTATATTATGGACTTCAGAACACATGCTACAATATTACGCCTTGACAGCGAAATGCAGAAAGGTCTCCCCGAGACGCTTCCTCCCAGCGGACATATTATTTGCTTGACAGACGAGATACGCCTGTCACCAGGGAGATGCTATGTTGATCTTAGTATAAGAAAAGGATCATCAACCGCAGATTATATAGAACATGCAGGCTACTTTGATATCGAGATAGAGGATCTGTACGGTTCCGGGAAGCTACCTACACGCGTACAGACTATATGCATCATCAATTATAAATGGCAATCGGAAGAGTGATAATTGCCAAAAAAGTTTTGAGATATGCAAGTTCGTTATAACACTAATAGTTAAGAAAAAAATGTGCCTGGCCTTTGTGATTCATAGACATCATTTCAATAAAATGATGTTCTATGAACAAAGAGATCAGACAGAGATTTGTATGGGTAAATCTTTATTTGGAGACTGGCAACGCAGGTTTAGTTTGCGGGAGATGCGGGATATCCCGCCCTACTTTGAGGAAGTGGGTAAGAAGGTATAAAGAGGCTGGGATTGAAGGGCTCAAAGACCTCAGCCGAAGGCCAAAACACTCTCCAAAAACAAAAGTATTTGGGCGGGAAGAAGAGATAATACCTGCGCTGAGGAAACTAAAGAAGCTCGGAGCAAGAAGGCTTCAGAGTGAGCTAAAGAGACACCCCGAGCTTTCATTCTCACTGGCTACAATCCATAAGGTTCTTAAGAGAAATATCACATAGAACTCATTCTCTATGGTCTGATTCAACCTCTCCACAGCTCCGTTGGTCTGAGGACTTCTGGGTTTTGTCTTCGTATGCTCTATATCGTTAAGATGAAGGTACAGCTCATATGGGTGTGTCTCAGCCCTCCCGCAGTACTCAGACCCCCTGTCCGTAAGCACACGGAGCACTAGTATCCCCTCTTTATCGAAAACGGAAGCACCCTGTCGTTCATAAAATCGGCAGCTGTAAGTGAGGTTTTCTCCAGATAAAGCTTTGCAAATCAGAGGTGGACCCCGAAATTCGGACAGTTAGTTAAGGTGTAAAATACCGAATTAAGTAGGTTCACAGTAATGAGCAAGAACAAGCGTAAGAGGTATTCGGCGGAGTTCAAGGCCAAGGTTGCTCTAGAGGCACTGAAGGGCGAGAGCACAGTTCAGGAACTGGCAAGCCGCTTTGGAGTCCATCCGAATATGATAGGGCAGTGGAAGCGGCAGGCTATAGAGGGCATGGCGGAATCGTTCAGGAGCAAGTCCGGGCGTAGCGACGCTCTCAGTGATGAGCAGGTAAAGGAACTCCACGCGAAGATAGGGCAGCTGACGGTGGAGCGTGATTTTTTAGCAAAGGCCTTCGGTCGTTGAGCCACGTTCGAAGGAAAGGCATGGTTGAGACAAAGCATCCAGGGCTCAGTATTACACGTCAATGCGACCTGCTAAGCATAAGCCGTTCGTCTTACTATTACGAAGAGCGGGGAGAGAGTC
>JBIOKC010000213.1:0-3301 GCA_044451425.1 Thermodesulfobacteriota bacterium | reverse complement strand
GTTTTCAAACGTCGCCGTGCAGAGCACCTTCGTTTCCCCCGTTTCTATAAGGGCGGACCCCTCCGCGCATTTCATTATCCCTCTCGTGATTTTTACCGGTCTCAGCTGATCCCACTCTCTTCCGTCGAGTCGCATTTCCTGTAACCTCGCAATTTCGGATTTCAAATAATAACATACACGAATCGAAAGCCTGCTCAGCGCAATTTATATGTGCATTGATCATAATGTGACGCATAAGTCGCCGATCTTAAGAGGGAGGTCTGTAATGATTCCAGCGCGGACATCCGTGTTCAAAACAGAGATACATCCGCTAATGCCCCTTTCCCTCGTCATTTCTATCGCGTTCATCGGGTACTCCATGATGGTTACGATATTCGTACCCATGCTGATGTATGACCACGCCTTCTTTGGTGGTGAAGTCTCGAGGGCCGCCAAAATCAAGGTCATCGTAGTGCTCCTGGCGCTATACCCGCTCGGCCAGTTTATAGGTTCGCCCGTGATAGGCGCACTTTCCGACACGTTCGGCAGAAAGTGGGTAATCACGGTCTCTCTCTTTTTCACAACCGCCTTTTATCTGCTCATCGCTCTCTCGCTCGAGTTCCATCTCCTCTGGCTGCTGATGGCTGCCTGTTTCATGTGCGGCCTGCCCGATTCGAATATAGCTATCGCGCAGAGCTCGGTCGCGGACATATCGCTGCCTGAAGAAAGGGGTGTTTGTTCGCTTATATGTACTCCGCCGAAAGCCTGGGCTATATTGCCGGTCCTCTTCTTGGAGGGATCGTCACGGTGCATTTCGGCTACGCCTCCCCCATTCTGGATAGTAATGGGGTTGCTTGTACTAACTTATCTATGGGTAATTTCCAGCTTCAAAGACCCGTATAAACCCAATAGGGACGTGCCTATAAACTATTTCAAGACGTTCACGAACCTCTTGACAATGGCGGTGAAAAGACCCCTCTCCGGAGTAACACCGCTTGCGATTGCAAACGCCATTGCAAGAGGCAGCGCCACGATGCCTACGGTGACGCCCGCGAAGAGGTCGTGCGTGAATATGGACTTATTATAACCGCGTAGAGTCGTGGAGAGTTTTGGCATTAACATGTGCCGAAGTGTCCTTTCCGGAGAGACCGGATCCTGTGAGATGAATGAAATAGAGTGTGCTGCGAAGTTGCCGGACGGAGTTATCCCGTAGGCAGGGGGGTCACGGTTATCATTACGTTTTGAGACATATGAGGTTTTTAACGCTTAAATATCTACGAGGTCTTGCTCATAGGTAATCGCGGAATAATGATGATTGTTCAGTGAAACGGGAGGTTGTCAAGTGATCCCGTACGGGATTAGGGTCATAATAAACATGCCCGGAGAGTCACAGATAGACCGGAAATGATACTTAGGCGTTGACATAAGTATTAATTCGATTTATAGTTAGGTGTATGCCTAACTATAACATTCAGCTCGATCGCGTATTTCATGCTTTGTCGGACCCAACCCGACGTGCCGTTTTAACGCGGCTAAGCAATGGCCCCGCTCCAGTGAGCGAACTTGCCCGGGGGTTCGATATGGCCCTGCCCTCCTTCACGCAGCACCTTGGTGTTCTTGAAGAGTGCGGGTTAGTCCGCTCGCGAAAAAAAGGCAGGGTACGTACCTATCAGCTGACACCGGAACCGTTGAAAGAGGCAGAACGCTGGATCGAGAAGAGGCGCGTTCTTTGGGAGATGCGGCTTGATCAATTAGGCAATTATCTGAAGGAATTAAAGGAGAAAAAGTGATGACTGGTACAAAATATAATCCCGATCCACGGCTCGACCTCGTATTAGAGCGGATAGTCGATGTGCCGAGAGAGCTCGTCTGGAAGGCGTGGACGACGCCTGAGTACCTGATGAAATGGTTTACGCCTCTGCCGTGGATAACGGTGGAGTGTGAAATCGACCTGCGCCCCGGCGGCATCTTCCGCACCGTTATGCGCTCGCCTGACGGGAAGGATTACCCCAACGTCGGCTGTTACCTCGAAGTCATCGAGAATGAAAGTCTTGTCTGGACTGATGCGCTTGAGCAAGGTTATCGGCCATCCAATCGGCCAAATAACTGTATCGACAGCTTCTTCACCGCGATTATTATGCTGGAGCCGCATGAGGGTGGAACGAAATATACCGTTATAGCGATTCACCCTGACGAAGAAGGACGCAAAAGACACGAGGAGAGGGGATTTCATGAGGGATGGAGCTCCGCCCTCGATCAGCTGGTCGCTTTCGTGAAAACTTTATAGATAACGCTAAAAAAGAGTGGAGGCGCCGGGAATCGAACCCGGGTCCGAGAAAGAGACTCACAAGGCCTCTACATGCGTAGTCTATCATTTTGTCTCGCGATGAAGTTACCGATAGACAGGGTTTTCACCGCCAGCCCCGAATGTTTTCTCGTCCTCAGGAGTTCAGGGCGTCGCCCGTGGACCAGCCCGCATTGTGTCGCCTCGTTTAAACCCGCGGGCGGGGTCTAAGGAGCCGTCGCCGCTCTATTTAGGCAGCGAGTGCAAAGTCATTTGTGGCACTTGTGTGTGCTCCGCCAGTTTTACGAGTTAGCAGAAGCTCGGCATGCAGCACAAGTTATCCAATTCCCCGTCGAAGCCATGTCGCCCCCATGTCAAAGAACAAAATACTTAAATAATGCTTCGTAACCAACTATTATAAAATAATTATTATTCCTATGGTGTCAACCCCCGCCTACTTGGGGGTATTGGGAAGAGTTTACCTTACTTTGGAGAGTATAAACATCATCAGTAGCGCTTCTTCATCGCCTTTTCCATCTCCCTGTCGGCCTCTCTCTTCTTGATATCGTCCCTTTTATCGTGCACTTTCCTGCCTTTTCCGAGCGCGAGGTCGACCTTCGCCTTCCCCCGCTTGAAATATATCTTTAACGGGACGAGCGTGTATCCCCTTATCATGGTCTTACCCATTAACCGCATAATCTCTCTCTTATTGAGAAGGAGCTTCCTCTCGCGTCTCGGGTCGTGGTTGAATATGTTTGCCGCTTCGTATGGGGCTATGTAGCTATTTACGAGAAAGACCTCCTCGTCCCTTATCATGGCGAAGCTCTCCTTTATGCTCGCCTGATTTTCGCGAAGCGATTTTACCTCGGAGCCTTTGAGCTCGATTCCAGCTTCGTAGTTTTCCTCGATGTCGTAATCCCTCTTGGCTCTCGGATGAGTGCAGACAACTTTTTCCATTTTTGTAATATAATGCCTGAACTAGGGAAATCAACTTAACACAACGATTCCCTCCTCCTTTCCAATGGGGAGGGTTTGGGT
>JBIOKC010000212.1:0-3321 GCA_044451425.1 Thermodesulfobacteriota bacterium | reverse complement strand
GTGTGGACTCTCGTTGCGATGATAATCGGCGTGAGACAGGCGCTCGACTTCAAGAACACATGGAACGCCATTTGGGTATGCGTTGTGGGGCTTATAGCGTATTGGCTCGTATATACAATATTCCTCTTCGCATACGGACTGCCGAGGCCCGTATGGTAGTGAGACGCACCATCTGCGGCTGAAAACCTACTCTGGCAGAAGATTGTTGACGACTCTTCAGTATCCGCCGACTCACCAACTAATGGAGGCCGGCCCGTTCAATTTTTCGAGTAACTCGGGACGACAAAAGAAAAAGATTAGATTACGAACCCGCTATAGAATGACTGAATAGATGGAGACGCGTTAGATGTCTCCTTCACCCGCGCGCTTTGGCGGCGCGTTTGGCTTCGTCTTTCAATATCTTGTAATCGATACTGTCGACGAGCGCCTTCCAGCTCGCTTCGACTATGTTCTGGGAGACTCCTACAGTGCTCCAGTCACTCTCGCCGTCGCCCGAATCGATGAGCACCCTTACAACGGCGTCGGTCCCGTGTTGTCTCGAAAGCACCCTCACCCTGTAGTCTTTGAGCGTGACGTCCTTGAGGTTCGGATAGAACTTTTCGAGCGCCTTCCTGAGACCCTGGTCGAGTGCGTGGACCGGGCCGTTTCCTATCGCAGCCATGTGCTCAGTTATTCCGTCCACCTGAACGATGAGCGTCGCCTCGGTGATCGGTTCCTCGTCCTCATTCCTTTTTTCCGTAATTGTGCGAACGCCTTTGAGATGAAACGCCTTTCTATATTCTCCGAGCGCCTTTCTGACCAGGAGCTCGAACGAGGCGTCGGCTCCCTCGAACTCGTAACCCTCGTTCTCGAGCTTTTTAAGCTCGTTCAGTATGTTGTTGACTCGCTTATCCTGGGGATCGAGCTCTATGCCGAGCTCTTTCGCTTTGTAAAGGATGTTGCTCCGTCCTGAGAGGTCCGAGATGAGGATGCGTCTTCTATTCCCGACGACGTCGGGGTTTATGTGCTCATAGGTCTCTGATTTTTTCATCACTGCGCTTACGTGGAGCCCTCCCTTGTGGGCGAAAGCGCTCTCACCGACAAAAGGTCTATGCTTGAGCGGCGGCAAGTTAGTCAGCTCGTGTATGAAGTGAGAAACTTCATATAATCTTTTTAGGTCGTTCTCGCCGATACAGTCTATGCCCAACTTGAGTTTGAGATTCGGCACGATCGAGCAGAGGTTTGCGTTCCCGCACCTCTCGCCGTACCCGTTCATGGTCCCCTGTACCTGCTTCGCGCCTTCCCTCACCGCGTAGAGCGTATTCGCCACCCCTACTTCGCTGTCGTTATGCGTGTGTATGCCTAGGTGGGGGTTGTCAAGCTTGAGGTTCACTTCTCTAACTATCTCCTCGACCTCCCACGGGAGCGTGCCGCCGTTAGTATCGCAGAGGACAAGCACATCCGCGCCTGCTTCGTGGGCAGCCTTAATAGCTTCGAGAGTATATTTCGGGTTGTGCTTGTATCCGTCGAAGAAATGCTCCGCGTCGAAGAAAACTTCGTCGACGTATTTTTTGAGATACGTCACCGAGTCGTGAATTAATTCGAGGTTTTCCTTAAGCGATATCCTGAGGGCTTCCTTCACATGAAAGTCCCAACTTTTGCCGACAATGGTAACAGCGGGCGTTTCGGCCTTAAGCAGCGCCTGTACGCTTCCGTCCTCGCCGCATGTTTTTCCCGCCCGTCTCGTGCTGCCGAACGCAGCGATCTTAGACTTCTTAAGCCTGAGCTTCTTCGCCTCCTCAAAAAACCCCTCGTCCCTTTCGTTCGAGCCCGGCCAACCGCCTTCGATGTAGTGAACGCCCAGTTCGTCGAGCTTTTGCGCTATCCTCAGCTTATCGTGTATCGAGAAGGATATACTTTCCCCCTGAGTACCGTCCCTGAGAGTAACATCGTATATCTTTACCAAATCCCGGCTCATTTTAACTCCCCCAGCTTGAATGCCTCATGGAGCGCGCGTACGGCGAGCTCGGTGTATTTCTCCTCGACAACGCAGGAAATCTTTATTTCGGAGGTGCTTATCATCAGCATATTTATACCCTCTTTCGCAAGGGCTGAAAACATCATGCTGGCGACGCCCGAGTGTGTCTTCATTCCGACGCCGACGAGCGATACCTTCGCAATCTTGTCGTCGGATATGATTTCCCTTGCCCCGAGCTTCTTAGCCACTTTCTCAGTTATTATAATCGATTTTTTGAAATCTGTCCTCGGCACCGTGAACGTCATATCGGTGTGCCCCTCTATACTTACGTTCTGGACTATCATGTCCACAATGATTCCGTTCTCACTGAGCGGCGTGAATATCTTGGCGGCTATGCCGGGGCTGTCCGGCACCTGGGTTATCGTAATCTTCGCCTGGTTTTTATCGGAAGATACTCCCGATATGAGTATGTTTTCCAAGTGAGTCATTTTTTCCTCCTCTGCTACCCATGTTCCTTCCGTGTCCGGCTTAGCTGTGGGGCGGACGTGGAGCGTTACTCCGTACTTCATGGCGAACTCCACCGCCCTGGCCTGAAGCACCTTGGAGCCGAGGCTCGCGAGCTCGAGCATCTCTTCGTACGATATTTTATCGAGCTTCCTTGCGGTGGGCACTATTCCGGGGTCGGAAGTGTATATGCCGTCTACATCATCTTTATAAAGCTCGCAGGAGTCCGCATTAAGCGCCGCCGCGAGCGCGACTGCAGTGAGGTCGGACCCGCCCCTGCCGAGCGTGGTGACGTTACCCTGCTCGTCCACTCCCTGAAACCCGGCGACTACCACGACCTTGCCCTTGTCGAGCGCACTCTTTATCTTCTCCGCGTCTATCCTTACGATCTTGGCTTTCGAGTGTGCGTTGTCCGTCACTATCCTAACCTGATGTCCCTGGAAGGATATGGCATCCTGACTGAGGGCTTTTATTGACATGGCGAGGAGACCGGAGGAGACCTGCTCTCCGCTCGACGTCACGACATCGAGCTCCCTCTCGTCCGGTGGGTCCATAATCTGGAGGGACAATTTAACGAGCTTGTCCGTTTCGCCTGCCATTGCCGAGACCACTACGATTACGTCGTGTCCCTTCTTTTTTGTTTTGATTACGTGACCGGCGACCCACTTTATATTTTCGATGTTGGAAACGCTTGTTCCGCCGTATTTCTGAACGATGAGACCCATTCTTTTTTCCCTTCTATTTTTATTTCCCTAGTGCTCTCCGAGCCGTCGTTTACGGACTCGGGAATTTTTATGTCGATATATATAGTATATTCAGGAAATATTTCCTCAATCCTGTCCGCCCACTCGACTGCGGAC
>JBIOKC010000211.1:0-3328 GCA_044451425.1 Thermodesulfobacteriota bacterium | reverse complement strand
TTTTTTATCCTTAACCCAAGAACACCCCATCCAAACTGCTTATTGGTTGCGGGATGAATTGGCGATTCGAATATAATGAAGTTGACATTGAGCAACCAATCCGCTATAATTGGTTATATGGAGCTTACTCATTCTTATCATAGTGTATTCAGCTTAAATTACCATTTAGTTCTTGTGGTCGCATGTCGCCGGGCTGTGCTTACGGAACGAGTGCTTGAGCGGTGTTTGGAAATAACCAGAGATATCGCCGTAGATTTCAATGCCGCAGTTGTAGAGGCGAACGGAGAGAATGACCACATCCATATCCTCCTGTCTGCTCCGCCAGATTTTAATTTGTGCAGAATGATAAATTCTCTTAAGACCGTTACTTCAAGGCGATTAAAGAAGGAGTTCCCGGAGATAAGAAAGAAGCTCTGGAAGGAAAAGTTTTGGACATCCAGCTATTTTGTTGTCACTGCAGGCGGAGCGCCCCTGGAGGTCATCAAGAAATATATTGAGGAGCAAGGTGTTTAATGGCCTACGGTAAAGGACCTCAAAACGTACTGCGGCGCTCAATCCCCAGCGGGAAGACCGTGCTCGCGCCTGATGTTGTGCCTGTCGGGAAAATCAACCAGGTACTCATTATCCGTGATAAGTATCTTGCTGCAGCCAATGCCTTTGTGGACGCAGTTTTCCAAGCCGAACCGCTGGCATCTGCCAGAACGGGTGAAGATATCCACAGGGTTCTTACCAATCTGCAGAAAACAATGGAGAAAGGCTTCAATAAAGCGTATGTCGAGAAGGCCCGGCTGGCCGTTCCCGCGGCGATAGACCAGGTTGAGCAAAAATACTTTAATCGCTTATTCGGGCGGCTGCTTCATTGTTCAACAGGAACCGGCGAGAAAGACCCGGCTAAACGGCAATACCTCAATATCCCGGAAAATATTCAAGCAAAGGTCACCGCATCTATGCTTGCTGCCCTTGAACTGAAAGCAGCCGGCTTGGGATATCAAGGCGTCATTGAATTGTTCCGGAACATAGTGGTGCGGAAACGTACCAGTGGGGTCACCAGGAAAGAAGCGATGGTGGTCCGCGCCATTCACGGTGAATGTCTTCTCAAATACCGCAAGCCTGTATTCGGCAGTGACGGCCGGTATGCCTGCCAGATCAATCTGGACTACCGGGTCATAAGGAACAATAGCGAACCAATAGCCGAGCTGGACAAAGGCGCCAGGTTGCTGGTGGACAGGGGAAACCGAAAATACTACCACTTTCTTGAAATATCCAATCCGTCTCCGCGGGGCGAACCAATCCGGCTGCCGGTTATCATGTCCTCCCGTACATTAAGGCGTTTTGACCGTTTGTCATCGGTTTCAGCCCTTGCCGTTGTCATTGAGCCTGACTCAGTCACTGTCAGGGCGATCATTGCCAAACCGGATAGCAAGGCTGATACGCGCCATGTCACGCATTTGATCGGACGTGATTTCGGCATGGTAAATACCATAAGCTTGTCGGTTGCCAGAATAGACGACCCGATCGATCCCCTTAAACTCAAGCGTATTTCAAACTTCACCGGGGATGAGGCGCTGCGCTATCTTTCAAGCTACAATCACCCGGATACGAATATCGTTGAGCGAGTCCGTTTCAGCGGCCGTAACTTTCTACGGAGCATCAACGATTCCTGTTTGCGTATCGACCGCCTGAAATCGCAAATTGATACCGGGTACAACAGGCTGAACAAGTTGAAGGGTATTATTTGCGGGTATCTCGGGGTCAGTGAACTTGAGCTGTTTTCAGAAAGCCAGCTATTCGATGACCCATACATCCAGAAGATCCATGAGAAGTTCTTCAGGCTGTACAAGCACATCGTGCGGATGAAGCGGGTACGCCTCGCGATCTACAAGAGGATAGCATCTATAAAGCGGGTATGGTTCGGATTCCTGTCTAATCAGGAAGCACTTCTTGCGAAGAAATACGATGCGGCGATTGTACGGGAAGACCTGACCATATTGACCCCGGAGAAAAAGTCATCTGGATATAAAGGCCGGACCTTCAATAAGATGATAAACAATGGTTCTAAGGGACAGTATATGCAGAGAGCGTCGGATAAGCTACGATGGGATGGTATCCCGGAACTTGCTATCCAAAGCTATCACACCTCCTCTGCCTGTACAGTCCATGCCCTGGTCGACGGTAATATGCGACAGGGAGAACTATTCTATTGTCCGCAATGCGGTAACAAACAGCACGCAGATGAGCATGCGGCAGACACGATTTGTAATTATCTTTTGCTGCGGCCTGCAGGTGCGCAGCAAGTGACACTGCAACTTCCAAGAGGAAGGCAATCCTTAGGGAACCTCCTTATTGGAAGCCCCAACCAATAGTTTTACCTTTGGTTGTGGGAGCATTCACGAGATTTGCGAACTCTCATCTATCCTCTTTGCATTACCGCAGCTGTCATATGCTGGTGAGCAATTTCGTACCCGTCTGTTTAGCTCTGGCCTGCTTTTGCTTCTTCCGTCTCTTTGGTATGCGTGCCCGCTTCAAGGGCCTTGCCTACGAGCCAGCCTACCGTTGATGAGGCCGTCACCATCACGATGCCGGCTACCCACACGCCGAAAAGCATTGATGCGAGCACGATGATCCTCGATACCAGTCGGGGCTGGAGGGGAAGCCCGAAGAACCATCCCGCGATATTGATGCCCATGGAGCCACCCAGCAGGCTGCCCGGCAGAAGCCCAAAGAGCGCGAAGAGCACCAGTCCTGCGCCTGCCCCGATGTAGGTTGTCTTTATTGCTATTGTGGTCTTCATTGTCGTTTCCTCCTTTTCGTTCAGCCCTGTTTTGGGTAATTGCATTCATACGTGCCAAAAGGTAAGGTTCTGAAACTGCTGGAAAGAGGCAATGAGGAAGTTGCCCCAGGAACAGCAATCCTGGGGCAGGTGTGAGAGACGACCATAACATGCAAAGGCTGAAATCTCTCAAATGATGGACCCAAAAGTATTTCCCCCGACCGGTACCGTTTTGAATGACCTTGATACTCCTTTTTTCTCATTGAACATTGCTTTGAGCACCCGGGTCAATACTGACCGGACAGAGTATTACGCGTGAAGGTGTTCTTCCAGTGACTCCGGCTCAGGGACCAAGCGTTTTCCTCCAGTGTGTTTGAATAGATCTTGCACACTCACTCCTTCGATCGATGCCAGTTCCAGCGGATGCTCGTGAAGCATTCGTTCACGTGATATCTTTCCGGTAAAAATGGAGGTATCCAGCGGAAAGACCTCGGGGCTGAAGATCGCATTATAAATATGCCAGATGACGATCACCAGGAACGCGAGCAGCGCCTCATT
>JBIOKC010000210.1:0-3357 GCA_044451425.1 Thermodesulfobacteriota bacterium | reverse complement strand
GTCCTGAATACTTGTTTTTCTTAGTCATAACAAATAGTTATAACACTTTCCTCGTGCTATACCGGTCATGACCCTTAATATATTATGGGATAATAAGAGTCTCATCCATTAAAGCAAGGTAAAAATACTAATTGGAGAAAGACAAATGGATACATTCTCAGGAGACGGATACGTCATTGCCAGGATAAGAGCACCCGACAGCGACAGCAACTTCAGCTATATCATCTCGTGCACTGAAACATCGGAATGCGCGGTTATAGACCCCTATGACCCGATCATTATACTGAACTATATCAGGGAGAAGAGCCTGAGTGTCAAATATATCATCAACACGCACTGCCATCCAGACCATATAAAGGGGAACGACCCGATTCTTAAGGTCACGCTTTCGAAAATCCTCGTCCACCCCCTCGGCATAGACCTCGTCTCTCCGAGATCGGGCACAGTGATCGATGGGGACGAAATTGCAGTCGGTAAGCTGACTATAGAAGTAATCCATACGCCCGGCCATTGCCCGGAACACCTAACTCTTCTAATGGGAGATAACGTATTTACAGGGGACGCGCTATTTTTATCCGGCTGTGGGAACCTCAAACACGGGGGTAACGCGGAGCAGCTTTTCAAGAGCATAGAGACGAAATTGAGGTCTCTACCCGACTCGTCCCGTATATTCGTAGGACATGACTACTCAGACGCCAACCTCGGATTCACTTTGAGCCTCGAGCCTAGCAACAGGGAAGCTAAAAAGAAGCTCGACGAGATCAATAAGATGCGCTCTAAGGGAAAAGACCCGGCGCCCACAACTGTAGGCGAAGAAAAGTCATATAATCCCTTCTTCAGGCTCGACTCACCTGAAATTATAGAAGCTTTGAGGAAAAAAAATAAGAGACTCGGCTCATCGCCCTTTTCAATTTTTAAGGAGTTGAGAAAAGAAAGAGACAGATGGAAGTGAGGAGACCAGGCTTCCCCTAATTACCCCCTGAAAAATCGTTTTGGTATAATAAGATCCTATGGATAAAAAAGATTCTGAGTCGCTTAAGCTTCTGAGAAAGCTCCTTTCAGAGCGGATACTCTTCATAGACGGCGCTATGGGAACGATGATTCAGTGCTACAAGCCCGATGAAAATGATTTCCGCGGGGAGATTTTTAAAGACCATCATCTCGACTTGAAGGGGAATAACGACCTCCTCTGCCTCACGAGACCGGACATAGTATCCTGCATACACAGGCTGTATCTGGAATCAGGCGCGGATATAATCGAGACCAACACTTTTAACGCTAACAGAATCTCCCAGTCGGACTATAAGCTTGAGAATATCGTCTACGAATTAAACGTCGCAGCCGCAAGGCTCGCGAGGAGCACAGCTGACGAATTTATGTCCGAACACCCCGGACACAAATGCTTCGTCGCCGGGGCGCTTGGTCCCACAACCAAATCCGCATCTATCTCGCCCGACGTCGGTAATCCCGCCGTGAGAGGCGTCACGTTCGCCGAGCTTGACGAGGCCTACTACGAGCAGCTTAAAGGACTCGTGCATGGCGGCGTGGATATCCTTCTGGCCGAGACAACATTCGACACCCTTAACCTCAAGGCGGCCATTTACGCCATATACAGATTCCTCGACGAGCACCCGGTGCGTTTACCGCTGATGCTTTCGGTAACAATAACCGACGCCTCGGGAAGGACCCTCTCAGGGCAGACTCTCGAGGCCTTCTGGAACTCCATCAGGCACGCAAAACCGCTCAGCGTGGGCATAAACTGCGCGCTCGGAGCCGAGCAGATGCGCCCCTACATAGAAGAGCTCTCGAGAATCGCCGACTGCTACATAAGCTGCTATCCGAACGCGGGCCTGCCTAACCCGCTGAGCGATACGGGATACGACCAGACTCCGGCCGATACTTCTACATATCTCGAAGACTTCGCCCGCAGCGGCTTCCTCAATATCGTAGGGGGATGCTGCGGCACGACCCCCGAGCACATAAAGGCGATTGCCGCCAAGGTGAGCAAATACCCGCCCCGCAAGGTTCCCGGAATTACGCCCGCTTCGCGCTTAAGCGGCCTCGAAGCACTAAATATCGGAGATGACGCGCCTTTCTTAATGGTGGGCGAGAGGACGAACGTTACAGGCTCCCCCCGCTTTTCTACGCTAATAAAAGAAGACGATTTCGAAGGGGCGCTCAATATCGCCAAGCAGCAGGTCGAGAACGGCGCCAACATAATAGACGTGAACTTCGACGAGGCGCTTCTAGACGGGGAAGTCTGCATGACTCGATTCTTGAACCTCATCGCATCCGAGCCCGATATCGCGCGCGTCCCCGTAATGATAGACAGCTCGAGGTTCTCAGTGATCGAGTCCGGGTTGAAATGCATACAGGGCAAGGGAATCGTCAACTCCATAAGCCTGAAAGAGGGGGTGGAAAAGTTCCTGGAGCATGCCAGGAAGATAGTGCGCTACGGAGCTGCTGCCATCGTGATGGCCTTTGACGAGGAGGGACAGGCAGCGACTAAGGACGACAAGGTCAGGATATGCAACAGGGCGTATAAACTGCTTACCGAAAAAGTCGGCATGGACCCGAACGACATCATATTCGACCCGAACGTCCTCACCGTGGCAACAGGCATGGACGAACACAATAACTACGCGCTCGATTTCATAGAGGCGGTGAAAGAGATAAAATCCTCACTACCGCATGCGAAAACGAGCGGAGGTGTGAGCAATATCTCTTTCTCGTTCCGCGGGAACAACGTAGTGAGAGAGGCGATGCACAGCGCTTTCCTCTACCACGCGATAAACGCGGGCCTCGACATGGCCATAGTTAACGCCGGCATGCTTGAGGTGTATGAGGAAATAGATAAGGAACTTCTCGAAAAGGTCGAGGATGTGCTGCTGAATAGAAAACCGGAGGCGACCGAGATTCTTATCGAATACGCAGAGAAGATAAAAGACACGGGCAAGATAAAGAACAAAGAGGCCGAGACGTGGAGAGAAGGGAGTGTGGAGGAGAGACTCATTCATGCCCTCGTCAAGGGCATAGACGCATATATTGAGAAGGATACCGAGGAGGTGCGCCACAAATGCGCCCGGCCACTCGACGTCATCGAGGGCCCGCTTATGGACGGCATGAAGGTAGTGGGCGAGCTCTTCGGCGAGGGTAAGATGTTCCTGCCTCAAGTGGTAAAAAGCGCGAGAGTTATGAAAAAGGCCGTCGCATATCTAGAGCCTTACATGGAGGCAGAAAAGCAAAAGACAGGGAGCGGAAAGGCGAGGGGGAAATTCGTCATCGCAACGGTCAAGGGAGACGTCCACGACATAGGTAAGAACATCGTCTCAGTCGTGCTAGGCTGCAACAATTACG
>JBIOKC010000209.1:0-3385 GCA_044451425.1 Thermodesulfobacteriota bacterium | reverse complement strand
TGTTTAATGGATAGGAGTCAATGGAATTTTGCGGATGGCGGAGGTGGGAGGGGCGGATGCTGTAGCAAGTTCATTGCGGCATAATCAAGATTTTTTGTGAGGGCCTTGCCGCCTCTAAACGAGGAAGAATACCCAAAAGTTGATTTTCTTCTTTTTCTTGATGAAAAGAAGCAAAAATCAAGACTGCATAGAATTGGATAAAAACAGATTATTTCGGCTAAAATCTTTCAATTCTACCTACACACCTGAAAGTTTTTTTCGTGCGTTAACACCCGATTTCTTAACGCCAATTCTGCGCATGTCGGGGAAAAGAAAAGGCTGGATTTCCGATTAAAGCGTTCGGGAATCATGAGAATATCGATGTACACCCTCACCCACACCCTCTCCCTCTCCCCTCAAGGGAGAGAGGTATTAAAGATAGGAGGAGAGCAGTCAGGCGAATTCATTGTAGAGTATTATTGCGATGAGGATGGATGTGAGGATTAGGAGGACGTCGCGGAGGGTGAAGCCCCAGAACGTGCGCGAGGGGTCGGCGATGTCTCGGGGAACCGTAAGGTGGCTCTCCCCAATGATCTCGTCGGCTTTGGGCGTATTGAGCGGGATCATGGCGTCATGGCCGCAGCGGGGACAGACGCATATCTTTATCTTGAATAGGGTCAGAGTATAGAAAATAGAGAGCGCGAACACGATAGTCGCCGGGAGCCAGAGTTCGTTTTCGAAGACGCCGGTGAAGGCGAGGACGAAGGCGATCATCCAGAGGGCGGATTCGGTCTTGACGCTGCCGTGGGAGGTCCGGTCCTCGTAGCCGATGTATAGGCAGTTGGTGCAGAGTTTCTTCATTATTGTAAGGATAACAGATGGGATTTCCGCGCTGTGCATTGCAATTTTTGAGAACGATAAAAAAAGGGCAAAGATTGATTTTCTTCTTTGTCTTGATACAAAGAAGCAAAAATCATCCGACTGGCACAGAATTAGCTAAAAATATCTTAGTTAAGGCTAAAATATTTCAAATCCACCCCATACCTGAAATATTTTCACGCCTTAATAATCTATTTTCTTAAACCCGATTCTGTGAATGTCCGGGAAGAAAAAGACAGGCGCGGCTGCGGTGGTGGAAATAGAGATCCGGCATCTCCAGGAAAGCAAAGCAAGAATGATATGTATTTTAGAGGTTCGGTTCAGAAGTTAATCTGATGGTTGGACACACAGAATAAATACAAAAAAAGGTCGCGGCGCATTATAAGCAGGATAACATCCTCATTTACCTCCTTTACACGCGCCGCGGCCCTTTTTTATTGCCAATGAATCTAGCATGTCTGGAAAAATTTACAAGTGATTTTGTGATAAAGCTAATGCCTCAGGCGAATAAGACGTATGTGAGGCGCTAGTGGCCCGCGGTCTATATGGCGCTCGAAGAAGAGGGCCTGGACTACGAGGAAATGAAGCTCATATCACTCGCGACTATTGCCGCCGAGGCCGGAGACTTCGATATCACGGTGATGGAGTAAGTGTCACGCTACAACACCTCTGATGTCTCGAGAGCGAATGGGCATTATTTCGATATGTGCGACGACCGCTCCGACCTCGGCAATCAGTGTGAGCCCAACGGGTAAAGGTATAGAGGCGGGGAGCGGTACAGCTCACGGGTAGTTACAACTATCGTGTTATCGGGAAAGATCTCGGTCTCCCGCTCGAAGAGAAGCCCGAGCTTATAGAGAATCCTGTCGTATCCGCGCGTGCGCTGGCGCTGCATTTTTTCCCAATGAACCTGGTTTCATATTACAGGCGGACAGGAGCAGAGTCGTTATATGTATAAGGTATAGGATTCTGTAAGTCGTATCTTACTCAGAAAGCCATTTGGCTGCTTCGGCGAGCTCGCTGTTACCGAATATACGAACCTCACCCGGCATCACGAATCAGAATACTTTCATCGTAACTCGCAGCCACTCGAATTCGGTAACTATGGCGATTCTCTCACATGACGCGAAATGCGAAAGACCGACTTTCGTGTCCTCCCACATGGCGCCCGCCTCGAAACTTTCGAAGTCCTTGCCAAAATGATAGAGGAAGCGTACTTTTTTTTCTCCTTCAGCATCTTCTCGACAGCGGGAATGAGAACCTTCACGTAGTCTTCCGATGTCACTTTCCCCTTTGCAGTGAACCCCAGCACATTATTCGGCAAGTTCGGTATTCTTTCTATCATTATCGGATCCCTCCTGATTCTTTCTTTCTCTATAAAAAATAATAGCATCTTATGTGAGAGGATGTTTATTTATTTCTGCTTACAGCGGGTTTTAAATTCAGTCGATGGCCGGCGCATCGATTAATGTCAATTTCTCAGCCGGCCAATTCCTTCCGCACAATGTGCAGTCGTCCATTTCCCCTACCTCTCCCATGAGCCTGCCGTCAATGCCGACCGAAAGCTTACAGCACTCTACGAACATATCCTTTATCATCTCCCGCCCCCTCTGCGCCCTCGACATCAATCCGGAGTAGGAGATGTTCATATTCTCCGCAATTTCCTTCTGCTTCATTCCCTCCAAATCGCTCATCACGAGAGGATCGCGGTATTTTTCAGGCAGTCTCTCGATGAACGCCTCAATACAGCCCTCGATGCCTTTGAGGGGATTTTCTTCATTTGGGTCTCCCCGCGCGGGCTCGTCTTCTTCATACGTAACATCTCCGCTACGGCCGTTCAAGTAATAATCATTCAGCGTGTTCTCTGCTATTCTGTATATCAACGAAGATAGCTTTCCGCTTTCTCTCAGGTGTCCCACGTGGGAGTGGATCTTTATGAATATCACTTGCATGAGGTCGTCCACTTCGTCCTTCCGCCTCAATTTTTGCAGAAGGTGAGACCTTATCCTTCTGGAGAATTCCTCCCATATCCGAGCACTTTCCCGGTTCCTTTCCATTTTATTTATGGGCGGGCGCACATTCATATTATAAGGCATAACACTTGAATTTGCGCCCGGCGTTTTCCTATACCTCACTTCAGCCGAACTCGCAGCCGGTGCCCGTGCATTCGAATACGACCTTACAGCAAGTATTTTTCCCACACCTGCATTCCTCGTGCTTTGAATCCACTTTTTTTGTTTCCTGCTCAGCCATGTCAGGTCTCCTTTATTATTTTCTACTCATGTAGACGGGGATTGCAATAAAAAGACGCAAAGGTTTTTATCGCGTGCAGAATGTTTATTTCTTAAAGTCCGGCGCGGGGCGGTTATACTATACTGCAGGAGAAAATTACATGGCAGATACTGAACTTAAGAAAGAATACGCTCTGAGCGATACCGAGAACGAAAAGAAGCGGCTTGAGCAGCAGTCGCGCATCATAATCCAGACGACCCAGAGGATATTCGAGCTTGCGGGCATCACGCCAGGG
>JBIOKC010000208.1:0-3414 GCA_044451425.1 Thermodesulfobacteriota bacterium | reverse complement strand
GTATTAACCCCGAAGCCTGACACTATACATTAAGAACATAGATTCATGTGATATTTTAGGCTGAATTATTGCTAAATTATTGTGGAATGTGCATTTATCTTCACAGTGCATTCCTTCGCTCTGACTTGCATTTGTATATACAGGCACCGGACCGTCTATTGCACGCCCCGGGGAAAACAATTAGACTCCCGTATAAATGAGTGAGACCGTTCATGTCGCCGTTCCTATTCCCGGGGAAGGGCTTTATTCCTACAGCGTCCCCGCACATTTGAGAGAAGGAATTGCGTTAGGCAAACGCGTCTTGGTTCCGTTCAGGAACAGGAGGACGATAGGCTTCATCGTCGGCTCAGGGCAGCCTCCGCCGGATATAGAGCTCAGAGACGCTCTCGACATTATAGACGATGAGCCGCTCTTCGATAATAAAAGGCTCGAATTTCTGAAGTGGGTCGCGGATTATTACATGACGTCGCTCGGAATCGTGCTCAAGGCCGCGCATCCTGGCGGGCTAGGCGTGAGCCTTAAGCAGCTCATAAAAATAACGGACAATGGAAGAAGGGCGGTAGATCAAGGCAGGTTCACTGCTCACGAGCTCCTAGTGCTCAGGACCATTCTTAATTCGGGGGAAATAAGCTCTCAGAAACTCCAGTCCCTGGTCGAGAACACGTCGTCCGAGCTCCTCAATTCTTTAAGGAGAAGGGGACTCGTCGAATTCGAATACGAGGTCAAGTCGGACCCAAAAATAAAAACCGAAAAAATAATATCCACCGCTCCGGAAGCGCGCCTCGACGATCCTCTTCTAAAGAGAAAAAAAACGAAGTCACAGATACTGGAGTACCTGCTCGCAAACGGCAGGGTTCCTCTCGACGATTTGAAAGAGGTATTCGGCAACGTGAGCGTGCACCTCGCGTGGCTCGGTGAGAACGGCTTCATAGCGATCGAACATGAAGAAATATCGAGAGACCCTTTCGCTCATATAGAAATAAAAGAGGACAGGCGTCCGGCGCTCTCGATAGACCAGGAGATCGCGTGCGGGAAAATCAGGGACGCGGTCGAGAGTGGGAAGTACGAGCCATTTTTACTCCACGGCGTTACGGGCAGCGGAAAGACCGAGGTTTACCTGCGCGCTATAGAAGAGGTCATAGGGAGGGGGAAGGAAGCCATACTCCTCGTGCCCGAAATATCCCTTACACCGCTCCTGGTAAAGAGGGTAAGGGCGAGGTTCGGGAATAAAGTCGCTGTAATTCACAGCGCGCTGTCCGACGGAGAGAGGTTCGACGCCTGGAGGGTGGCGAGCCGCGGCGAGGTCATGGTCGTGATATGCGCGCGCTCGGCGATATTCGCTCCCTTCGCGAACATTGGCATTATCGTCGTAGACGAGGAGCACGAAACGACTTACAAGCAGGAGGAAACCCCGTGTTACAACGCGAGGGACCTCGCGCTCGTGCTCGGAAAGATGTCGGACTCCGTCGTAGTGCTGGGCTCCGCGACCCCTTCTGCTGAGTCCTACTACAATGCGCTCAAGCGCAAATTCACATATCTTTCCCTTCCTTTGAGAGTAAAGGACAGGCCGCTGCCGTCGGTCGAGGTCGCGGACATGAAGTATGAAAGCGGGGCCGTCTTCTCCGGGATTCTCCGTGAGGCGTTAGTTGGTAACTTCTGGCACGACAGGCAGACGATCCTCTTTCTCAACAGGCGAGGGTACTCGACTCTCATCGTATGCCCGGTCTGCGGCGAGATTATGAAGTGCCCTAACTGCAGCGTGTCGCTCACGTATCACTCTCGTGACGATATGGTGAGGTGCCATATGTGCGGGCTTGCGGAAAAGCTCACGGGGGCGTGTCTCAAATGCGGCGAATCGGTCAGGGGGCTCGGCATAGGCACTCAGAAGGTCGAAGAAGAGCTGAAGCGGATTATCCCGGAGGCAAGGGCCGCGCGCATGGACAGGGACACTGTGGCCGGCAAGAAGAGCCTCCTCAGTCTCTACAGTAGGCTAGAGCGCGGTGAGATAGACGTCCTCATCGGGACTCAAATGGTGGCCAAGGGGCACGACCTGCCGGGCGTTACTCTCGTAGGCGTGATATCCGCCGACATCTCGCTCGGCATCCCGGACTTCCGCTCGGGCGAGAGGACGTTCCAGCTCGTCACTCAAGTCGCCGGGAGGTCGGGGCGCGGAGATACTCCGGGGCGGGTGATAGTCCAGACATATAACCCGGAGCATCCGAGCATCCGGTATGCAGTGAGGCAGGACAGCAAGGGGTTCCTCGAAGAGGAGCTCAGGTTGAGAGAAGAGCTCGGCTATCCGCCTTTTTCTAGGCTCTTGAATGTGAGGTTCACCGGGAAGAACGAGCGGGAGACGGGCGACGTCGCAGAGAGGGCGGGAGTAACCGCACGGAAGCTCGTCACGAAGCTCAAGCCCGGCGCGCTTCATATACTCGGGCCATCGCCCTGCCCGGTGAGTAAGGTAAGGAACAGGTACAGGTTTCAGATACTCCTTAAATCGACCAACGCGGGACTGCTGCGGAGCTTTACGAAGAAGCTCATGAAACTGGTTTCAAATCTTGCTGGCGGTGTCAGGGTTTCCGTAGATATCGATCCTTATAATTTTAGTTAAGCGGAACAGGGTAGTTAAAAAAATCCACCCTATTTCGGTCAAGCGGTATTGTGTCCGAGTTTAACATACGTAGATGCTTTGTAAGAGAGGATATTCGTTTCATCCGCGCACTCGGAACAGTTCCCCAATGCGAAGGAAGATATAAAGGCTTTAGGCAGTGGGAATATCGTTTCCCCTCTTAGAAAAAGGGGGATTCAGGGGGATTTAAAAGAAATGGATTTTTGATAGAAGTGTTCGAGAATTACTTCGGTAATATCAGCCAATAAGCAAGAGAGAAATTTTATAAAAGCCAGGATTCTCCCCCTCCTATAAACATAAACCCTTATTTCTGGTAAAATTTCGGTGTCGGGTCTGTTTCAGATTAGCGGCCCGTAACCCGGCAAGCGAGGCGAAAAGATGGCGAGAAGGCAGCAAAGAAAAACCGCAGCGGATGAGAAAGAGCCGAAGGTCGATTTGAGCGATCTCGGGAAAGCGGGTGAGCATTTCATCGTGAGCGCGACCGAGATGGTCGTCGGCGCCGGTTATGCCATTAAGGGGGTAAGAGAGCTCCTTCAGAAAGAAGAAGGGAGGAAGTTCGTCTGTGAGCTCCCGTTCAAGGCAGTGAGCAAGGGGTTCGAAATCGTTAAAAAGGCCGGGGAGCAGGTCAAGGAGCGGAGGAAAAGCAGAGCCGCGGGGACACGAGGAAAAAGAAGCAGGAAAATAAACGTTGAATAGAGCATTACCCGACCCCGATAACGCTCGGACCGCTTTAGAGCGTTTCAGAGAACTCCACAAGGACATACCGTCCCGAAAAAAAGATATAC
>JBIOKC010000207.1:0-3456 GCA_044451425.1 Thermodesulfobacteriota bacterium | reverse complement strand
TTCGCCGTATAAACTATAAGGGCGGTCTCATATACGTTTATCGCTCTTTTGCAATTCTTTGCCCTGTCCTCGACCTCGGCCAGTATCCTGTAAACTACCCCGAGGTTGTTCTGGGTCGCAGCAAACTGCAAAGGGTACGTCTCTATAGTCCTGACCTTGAGCGCCTTCTCAAACGCCTTGAGGGCCATTTTACAGTTGGCCTCCTTTTCCTCGACGTCGGCAAGCGTCATATAGGCGGTGCCGAGGTTGTTTTTGCTCGAGCCGAATTCCACCGGGTGCTCCTTTTGGTTATAGACCCCGAGCGCCTCCCTGTAAGAATTCACAGCCCTCTTGCAGTTCTTCCCCTTCTCCTCGACCTCGGCCAAGGACCTGAAAACAATACCCAGGTTGTTCTGGGTCGCCGCATATTCGAGTGGGTATTCATTGAGGCTATAGACCTTTAGAACGCGCTCGAAGGTTTTTATCGCCTTATTCAAGTTCCCTACACGATCCTCAGACTCGGCCAGACTCCGATAGAGGGTCCCCAGGCTGCTCATTATCGAAGCATGCTCTACGGGCATCATCTCATATGTATAATATTTAAGCGACTCCTCATATGAGCGCGCTGCCGATTTCAAGACCTCCGGGTCTCCCGAATTCGTGGCAAGGTTTTCATATGCCGTAGCTATGTTCTTCCTGAGCAGCCCATAATCCTTGGGCGAGTCTTCGAAAGTGATAAGCGTGAGCGCTTTCCCATAGGCCTCTACCGCTTTGACGTAATACTCACGGCCTCCGTTCTTACGCGCGATCCTGCCGTAGGACATACCAAGGTACTTGTGTATTTGAGCGAAATCGAACGGGGAGCTTTCATGGTCATATCTAGCAAGCGCTTTCGTGAAGGCGTCGACGGCCCGATAATCGTCGTCCAAGCTGTTTTCGACCTCGGCGATGACACTATAAGCGAAACCAATCTTCTTCTCGATTCCGGAGAGCTCGGACGTGTGATCCGCAGGATTATAAACACAGAGTGCTTCCGTGTAAGCTTCGATTGCTTTTTTATATTCCTCCGGATGACATTTTATCTCCGCAAGAGCGCTGTAAATGTCACCCGTCTTCTTCTTTATCTCTCCAAACTCATGGGGGCGGCGCTCCTGTGTAACTTCCCTTAATGCGCGGTTATAAGCTTCGATCGCCCGTTCGTAGCTCTTGATCTCACCCGATTGCTCCGCGAGAAACATGCACGTGGCGGCGATTCTCATTTCAATATCTCCGTATTCTTGGGGATGCTCCTCGGGACTATAGCATTTGAGAGCGTCTTCGTAAGATTTTAATGCCTTTCTGAAATCATTCGTTAGACCGCGAGACTCCCCCAACTCCTGATAAGACGCGCCTAAACCCAGTTTGAGGGACGCGTATCGAGCGGACGATTCATCATGCGGGATTTGCTTTAGACAATTTTCGTAGTATTCGACCGCGTCTTCAGGGTTATCGAACTCGATTTCCCTGGAGAGCGTTCCTATCTCCGGTTCTTCTCCGGATGCGCCCAAGCCCGTAACGGCCGGCCCGGCATCGTTCTCTGCGTCATGCTCTTCCTGCTTTACTACCTTAAGCGGCGGTCTCTCTCCGCCTTTCTCCAATCCCCGCTCCTCCGTCGGAAATTCTATCGCGATATCGGACCCCTCCAAGCGGGATTCCTCTTTTACGGAAATCAGGCTCCGCACATTCATAAGATTCTCTAAAGCCCCGGCGTATTCAGTCGGGTAGTCGTCCGGTGTGAAAACCCTGAGCGATTCCTCATACGCCCGAGCCGCATTCTTGATGCTCTCACACTCATTCGTCTCGGTAAAAATCTCAGAATACAGCTTCCCGATCTCGCACTTTATCGCGGCGTATTCATAAGGATAATCGTACAGATTGAAGATTTCCTGAGCATGATCATACGATTCCACCGCCTTCTCCGCATTAAGAATCCGATCTTCCCTTCTGCTCAAGGCGGCATATGATGAACCCAGCCTCATCCTTACCTCGACGTGCTCGTGCGGGAACATGTCGGAGGTCAGGTAATTGAGCGCCTCCTGATAACATCCTATCTTTTTATTGCGGTCTTCAGACTCTATCTCACCGAGCTCCGTTAACAACCCTCCCAGAAGCCCGTATAATTCCATCCGTTTATCGGTGTACGATACGACCGAGTAGAAGGAAAGCGCTTCTTTATACGAATCCAGGGCAAGCCCTATTTTGGCCGCCCTGTCGTGACTATGCGTCGATCTCGCGTAAAAATCGCCGACTCTCCACTGCGCCTCCGCATAATCGCCGGGGAAATCCACAGGGTCATAGAGGCTAAGGAGCCCCGAGTAGCTCTCAGCCGCCCCCTCGTAATCTCCAGAGCTTTCGAGAGAATCGGCAAGAGCATTATAAAGCACGCCGAGAGTTCGGATAATTCCTCTATATTCCTCTTCTCTCTCTCGACCGCAGCTCTCGAGAGATTCGTTATAGGCAACTACAGCTTTCCTCAAGTCATCAATACCGCCCCCTGCCTTGTATAACCTTTCGAATACTTCCCCGAGTTTCTTACCGATCGCAGAGTGTTCCCTGTGGGCGACCTCCTCAGGATAAAATATCAGCGCCTCGTCGTAGTATTCGATAGCCATTTCCGGATTGTTCGATTCAGCCTCCACATCGCCAAGCTCTTTAAGTACGTTCCCGATTCTTGACCTGAGGATACTCAGTGCGTCATCCCCGCCGTCCCTTTCATAAATACTCATCGATTCCCTATAAGCTTTTAAAGCCTCGTGATAGGCGGCATAATCACCACCTGACCGTGCGAGTGCTTCGTGTGCACCGCCCAACCTTTCGTACACATCCGCCGTGTCCTCGCTCGAATCAAGTGCGGCATAATTCGCGAGCGAAAGGTTATAGCTCTCCGCCGCTTCCTTATACCGCCCCGCTTCCGCCTCCGCTTCTCCTGAAGCTCTATAGGCGGCTCCGAGTCTCTTTTTCAACTCCCTATAATCGATCTCACACGTATCCGTCCTGAACACGCTCAGTGCCTGCTGTAACGATTCGATCTCCTTCGCCCGCCATTCCGTGTTTCCTTCCGTCTCCGATAGGGTACGGTAAACGTCGCCCAGCCTCATGCTGATATCTCTATACTCCCGGGGGTAATCCCGTGCGTTGAATATTGAGAGCGAATCCGCGTAGGCACCGATTGCGTTTTCGCAATTTGCAAGCTTGTCGCCGTTCTCGGAAGAGCGAACATAAGCGTCTCCAAGCTTCTTTCGTGCCATAGCGAAGAGCGCGGGCGCATCCGTTAACGAGCACATAGAGGCTATCTCAGTGTAATCCGCTACGGCCTGCTCGGGGTTCTCCGCCTCGTATCTCGCGAGGAAGTCATGAATCCGCGATATACCGTCATTGATTGCGGCAAACTCCCTTGGGTTGTTATGATCGCGATAGATCTTTAGTGCGCTATTATAT
>JBIOKC010000206.1:0-3498 GCA_044451425.1 Thermodesulfobacteriota bacterium | reverse complement strand
ATATATGTGCTTACCTGCTAAGTTCCCATGACTCTCCTTTACTTTGTTGATCATCATACTTTGTCCACTATTATAATCGCTGATTGCCTTATTTACTATAAGATAAACACTTATCCGTAAAATGGTCATCCACCTTTAAGCTAAAAATACCATTAAAATGCAATTTATTATACTAATCCTATAGAGAATATCAATAATTTTGGCTAATAGTACTAAATATTCGCTTTACCGACTAAACTCCCATGACTCTCTTTTACTTTGTTTGACCTTCTGCCCCCCCAAAGTTTATACCACGGCGCAGCGCATAAATCACACCGTCATCTGTCCGCGCCACGACTCGATATCGTTCGGATAGTAGATGCGCCAGAATCGGGAAATTCCTCACTGGATACTGGGCACCGGGGAAGGACTGGCTGTCAACAATGTACGCTGGAAAGTGTCTCGCAAAATCGTGCTCTAGCACGCTCCACGCGCCCGGCATGATTCGACCGCGAGTATTGAGGCCGGCAATCTGTTCACCGAAGACATAAATCTGTCCACCGAAGACATAGCCTGTGAGTAGAAACGTTGCGATGTAACGACAGGCGGGCCGTCGACGAGCGTCGAGATAGATCTTCGGTTCCTGGCCCCATACGAAAATCCTGTCGGCAGGAGTTGAATGCTCGGATAGATATCGTCCCGCCGCAGATAACTCACGTTGCGAGGCAAGCCCCAGCCAGTGGGAGATAGAGAACGCGACGACAATAAGTGCCAACCAAGCGTACGTGACCGCAGGTCGCAGTAACCAGTGAGACGTTTGCGTCCTCTGGGTCCAGAGTCGTGCGTAAAATGGGGCAGCGAGCAGAGTGAGCGATGGAATTAATTGAATGTAGTAATGAGGGTAAAAAAGACCAGTCGATGCGACGCCGATCGCGGAAGCGACAAGCAGCCCGAACAGCGCCATTCGCTCGGCGTTCTTGTCTGCCCAGACAGCATCATCCCTACACGCCATGGCCGCACCGAGAAAGAGTGGCAAACAAGTCCCGATGAATGCCAGCGTGACCAGGACTCCCTTAGTCCAAAATACCTGAGGAATTGGGTAATGGTCGCTGATCGTCCAGTAAAACGCATCGCGCAGAATGCCTTGCTTCCACAGGATGGCGGTAACGAGACCGAGCGTTGCAAAAAATCCTATCGTAAGAAAAGCAGCATGTACGACGGAAGCCGTCCGCGTCAAATGGCGACTCGTCCGATAACTGGGAAGGAGTACGTACACTCCCAGTGGAACAGCTGCGATGGCCGCCGGCTGTTTGAGCAAGAATCCCGCACACAAGAGCGCACCCGCGGCGAGAAGCTCAGGCCGCGCTTTCGACGAACCGCGGCCGAGCGCAATAGCCCAGGCCAAAACGATAGGAAGATTCATTAACAGCTCACCGTTGAATGCCAGGTTTTTCCACGTCAACCAGGGTTGAAACACACTGTAGAGCAGTGCCGCGACCAATCCTGTCTTGCGATCGAACAACCCTCTGCCGATTACGTACAGGCCAGCCATTGTGCACAATATCCACACGACTGCCACTGCATGCAGCGCCTCCCAGTTGAATTTTCCCGTCGTCGCGAATATCGCCGCATACGTCCAGAACAGGAGCGGCGGTTTGCGCTCGACCGCGTCGACGTAGGGCCGGCCTCCATCAACGATCTCATTTGCTACGACCGAATATACGATTTCATCGTCGATGGCTTGCGGATGCAAGAGTGACGGAAGGCGTGTAATGCAGGTGAGGAGGACGATTGCAAGCGCGAAGAGCCAGTACTGTGCCCGAGCACCCGACTCGCTATTAAAGTAGGATTTATCTCGATCGTTGCTATACTCGTATTGCATTATTTGGGTTTATGACCTCTGTAAAAGCACAATTACATATCTATCCATCTATGTTTTTTATGACCTTCCCGCCATGCTTTATACCACGGCAGATTGTTCCGGTCAATTTTATCATTCTCAAGCTACCTTTCGTAACCGCAGAGGAGGCCGTCCGGCATAAATGTCCTCATGCACGCGCTTGGCTACTTCTGGGGTAAACTCACAGGGAAGGGAAAGGCCTATTTCCTCGACCTGCTCGAAGCCTACAGGAACGAGAGGATACCGTTAAGCACCATGCTCTCCGTGCTCGAGTCCTGGGTTTTCAAATACGAGTAGGAATATCTCGTGCACCAGACGTTCTTCGAACCCTACCCGAAGGAGCTTATGGAGCTTTCGGACTCCGGAAAGGGACGGGATTTGTGATGAATTAATCGAGCCGGGAATGGACAAATGGCATAATTATAATATGTATGCAGGCGCCGGATTCGCGCCGCGCCGGTTCACGATAAATAAATACGGGAAATTTCGGGATAATATGTTAAAGTTTTAATTGAATCGAGGAATAACCATGAGAAAAATTTTCATTTTACTTCCATTACTTCTGGTCGTAAGCTGCGCGAAGAAAAGCGTCTATGTCCCGGAATCGTACAATGTGAGAAATCAGCATACGTACGAAAACAAGAAAGACAATATGGAAACGGAGATCGTTACAGCCGGGAAAAAGGAGCAGCACTTCAACATCAACGCTCCGATGGGTGACGCCTATAACGCCGCCGTCAAGAGCGTCGATTTCCTCAAATGGCCAATCGCTTTCTCTAACGAGCAGGAAGGAACGATACGACTCCAGGAAGCCTACGTTTACAGCAAGAAAGACAAGATCTACAGGTCGTACACGTACCCGACTAAATCCGACACACAGCGTTCGAACATAAACTATTACCTTGAAAGGGTCGCAAAATATACGCCCGGTACCGCTCCCACCATCTTTTCTCAGGAGAACCTTAAAATCACTCTAACGAAGGTCTCGGATAAAACGACCGATATAAAAATTGATTACTCGATCAGGCCGTACACATTGGGTGGAACAATCGGATATGAAGTGTTATCGAACGGGTACATAGAGTCAATTATTATGAATAACATGAAAGATATTCTCGCGGGCAAACCTGTCGCGAGAAACTGACAAATGAAAAGCCTCCTCGTCGCGCTGGGAATACTCGTTTGCTTAGGGATACTTTTCTGGCTCGACAGATATTACGAGAATGGCTGGGAAGGAAAAGACGGGGGAGAGCCCGATTCGCCTGGCCCGGACATACCGGGGTCCGATTCAGAAACTCCATAACACTCACGGAATTAGCGCTTCAGGGCTTATAAAGACCCATCTTGGTAATGATTTCGTCCATGTTCTTATGGGCGGCTTCGTTAGCTCTTTTCGTGCCCTCTCTTAATATATCCCTCACGTCGTCGGGCCTCTTCCCGTACTCGCGCCGCCGCTCCCTTATCGGCTCCAGAAGATCGTTTATCGCGCGTGTGAGCTTCTTCTTCACTTCGACATCGCCTTCTTTCCCCGTCCTGTACCTCTGCTTGAGGTCTTCCACCTCTTCCTTATTCGTATTAAAGGTGTCGTGGTAGATGAAGAACGGGTTTCGCTCTACAGT
>JBIOKC010000205.1:0-3554 GCA_044451425.1 Thermodesulfobacteriota bacterium | reverse complement strand
GGCTCTATATTATCCCCCGTCGCCCACGAGAGCGTCTCCGTCGTTTTGAGCCTCGGGTTTTCGACTTCGAAGCCGGAAGGAAGGAGATTCTCGATGACCACATTCTGAAGCGGGCCTGACACGCTCTGAATCTTGGTTCTGACAACTATGAGATCACCCTGAACGATGCTGGCCGGATCGACGGGCGCTCCGTCCCTGGTCAGGTATTCCCTTTCCACGGCCAGTCCGTCCTGAGTTGGACGAAATCCTTTTCGCGTCGGGATACCGCTCGTACTAAGCGAATAAAAAGCGCTCCCCTCTTTGTAGCCATCGTCCATCTTAATCCTGACAGGCTTGTCGCCTGAGATATCGGTAAGACTGAGGGCCTCTTCGCCGCTGAATTTCACGGGCTCACGGTCGCCGATATAGACCGTTCCCGTATACGACGGGGTCTCGCTCTGCTTCTTCACGAACTGACCTATCGCTAGCAGCGCGAACGAGCTCTCCTGAGTTGTCCACCACTGGTTGAGCTGCACGTCCCTCGAAAGGCGCTCGACGAGCGCCGGGACCCTGGGGTCGTCCGGGTTGACGTCGAGAATCGCGAGTAGGAGTATCGCACGGTTCCTAATAGTGGAATTAAAGTTGACGCCGGTCTGTCTCGTAATCTCTTCCACATCGTTCAGACCTTTTAGAAGTCCCTCGAGCGCGGCTGCATCGCCTGACGCGGAGTAGGCTCCACCGAGGAGGGCTCTCGACTCCACCGTAAGCTCGTCCTTGTGGTGGTCCCTTATGAAATCCATAGCGCTCAGGTCGGGCTTCCCGTCATGGCTCAGCACATAGAGCGCATACACCGCGCGCTCGAGCTCTCCCGTGCTGTAATCGGGCTTCGCCTTCGCGACATTCTTCACGTACTCTATTGCACCCGAGTAAAGGGAATCGTCTACGAAGTAGCCCGCCTTTCTGGCCTCTACGAGGAAATGAGCCGCGTATATGCTTACCCACGGCTCGGCGTCCACACCGCCCGGCCAGAGGGAAAAGCCTCCTCCCTCGACCTGCATCGTACCTATCTGTCTAATCCCCTCCTGCACCATTGCGACGGGGTCGGCCTTTTTGAATACATCGGGATCCACCCGCTTGGCAATGTCCGACAAGTATATGAGCGGGAACACGCGCGAAGTTATTTGCTCCAGGCATCCGTAGGGGTACTGAAGGAGGTATTCGAGCTTCCCCGAAAACTTAATAAGTGGAATCTTGCTGATATACAGTTCTCTTTTCACGGTTCCCGCACGGTAGGAATCCGCATTTTCCACGGATAGCTCCGTATCGGCTGTTTTCAGATTGCCAACAGCCTCATCCCTTCTCATGGGTAAGTCGGGAAGTATCGACACATCGGTGTCCGAGCTTGTGGACTCTCCGTTCCCGGACGCAGTGGTCTTAATGGCAAGCGCGCCCGTCTCATCTACGGTATCTATAACGAAGTAAACAGTCTTCTCGCCGCCGTTTGGAATATCGACTTCTATTTTCGCCTCTTTCTTCGCGCCCGCGGCGCTCCGCTTATCCGAGCCGATTTTCATTTCACCGACCGAGGCGGGGCCCTGTATGACCGTATCCACAGTTAACTTTCCGTCTTTCTTCGTGTCGTTTCTGACTGAGATCGGAATCACTACGCTCTCATTTAAGGAGAAGAACCTCGGCACCGTGGGAAGGATCACAATGGGCGACTTCACTCGCGTGAATTTTTCGGAAGAGCCGAACTCTTTCCCTTTGACGGCTACGGCCATTATACGGACCGCGCCCTGAAACTGCGGCATGTCGAACTTAAATGTCGCATTCCCCTGAGCGTCGGTCTTGAGCACGCCCGACCAGTAGGCGACCGGCTTTACTCTCCTTATGCCTTGCGTACTCAGGAACTGCATTTCCTTTTTAGCACCGAAGCCGCCCCCCGGAGGCGACAGTCCGAGAGATACGTCCGGCAGGAGCAGCGAGAACGTGTCGTAGGAGTTCACTTCGAGAGCGAGCTTTCTGTAGAAGTATGTGAACGGGTCGGGAGTTTTCTCGTCTATGAGCTGTAATATGCCTTCATCGACGGCTGCGATAGTCAGCGTCGCACCGGGGAGTGTCTTAACCCCGATTTCGATTGGGGTCAGGGGTCTTATCTCCTCGGACGCAGTTATTTCGACATCCATATCGTTCGCCGATCTGTCCACGTTGATCGGGATAGCGCCGAACGCCCTTCCCGCAGAGCCCGGCTCTAGCTCCTTGACCCCTCTTACCAGAGTAGCCGTGACGTAGGCGTTCGGGCGGTATTTCTCGCTCACGGGAATCTCAATTGTAGCGGTGTTCCCATCCATGTCATGTGTGTCCGTGTAGTAGACACCATCCCTCTCGACCGTAATGAGCAGTTTTCCCGAATAAGGGGTACGCACCTGAACCTTCGCCGTCTCCCCCGGCGCGTATTCCTTTTTCTCGAGGCCGAGGTCTATACGGGCGGGACTCTCGACAGCCCATGGCGAGAACCCCCAGCCGCTCGCGTAGAACTGGACCTGAGTGGACGCGCCTCCTTTCGGGTCCGTAAGCACAACCCTGTAGCTTCCGAATTCGGGTGCGGTAAACGCGAAGCTCCCTCTGGGAGCCCCGCTGTCGATGGTCATGGAGTTGATAAGGACGGAATCGCGCTTCGATTCGTATTTATAATTACCCGTAGAAGTCCTCCTTAAGACTGTGTTCCAGACGTCCTTATAGAATTCGGCCTTTAACTCGCCGGTCTTCACCTCTTCAGTACCCCCTGCATTAGACGCGAGGGCTACGTATTCGAACTCGGTCTCTTTACCAGGCTCCGCATATTGATCGGGGGACTTACGCTTGAGCCCCAGATAGTAGGGGTAGGGATCGACATTTATCTTCCTGAGCGCGTTCACGCCGCGTCCGCCCGCTTCCTGTACGCGCGCTGTGACCTGGGCCTGGAGAGACGAAGCCGGCCTCAGTCCTTCGGGTATTTTCACGCTGAATTTTTTGACTCCGTCGGTATCGAGACTACCCTCCGCTCTGTATATCTCCTTCGAATCGTACTTCCTGTCGGGATTAGTGAACACGTATCCCTTGTAACCCTCGGGCAGGAACAGGCGCTCGACGAGATCCACGAGAGTTTGAACAGACAGACCGGAAGCGGGAGGACCGAATAAATAGTCGCTCCTTACGTCATAGGACAGCTCTTTCCCCAACGGAACATTTTCAGCATCAGTCTCGATCTTTACCCTGATACGGTCGGGTATAAACTCCTCGACTTGAAAGAGGTACTGCCCGATGAGCTCATCGCCAACGAGCACTTCAAGCGTATTATTCCCGGTAGGAGCGAACTCAGGTATCGGGATCGAAAATGAGACCATGCCCTCGGCGTTTGTCGTTTCCTTTATCGTCTTGACTACCCGTCCCCTCGCATCCTTTTGCTTGAGCACGACCGGCATCGCGGTGGGCGTATTCAGGTTCGCATCCCTCACGACCGCCACACCCTCGGCCGTCTCGCCGGGACGGTATATGTCCCTCTCGCCGTAAGCGTATGCCGTATAACCCAGAGT
>JBIOKC010000204.1:0-3558 GCA_044451425.1 Thermodesulfobacteriota bacterium | reverse complement strand
TGTATATCTTTTCCCAATTCGTTCAGATCCATTATAGGGTAACCCACGAGCTGGCCGGGGCCATGGTAGGTGATGTCACCGCCCCTGCTTATGACTTCAAAATGTATCCCTGCCTTGCTCAGGTAATCCTTCGCCGCGAGCAGGTTGCCCATGTTGCCCCGCCGTCCGATAGTCAGAGTGTGAGGGTGCTCAAGGAGGAGGAGAGTATCCCCGATTTCCCCGTTCTTCCTCATTTCCAAGAGCTCAAGCTGGAGATCGAGGGCTTTTTGATAAGGGACTCTTCCGAGCTTATAGACCTTGAAATCGGACATGGCTTTATTATAGCCGGGAATGGGGGGAGGGGGTAAGGAAGGAAGGTGCTAATACGCAGGATAAAAGACGAGATTGTCGCGCCTCCTTCGGAGACTCGCATGGACAGGCCATGTTGGGATGAGAAATAAGTAGTGGGGCTGGTCGTAACTCGGACTGTGAAAAATCCACCCTAACCCTCCTTTACGAAAGGAGGGGACGAATGGAGTCACAGTAGGTGAAGGTATTAGATATTTATCGCTCGGCCGAGGGCGGCGAGGGCAGCCTCCATTACCGCTTCGGACAGGGTAGGGTGAGCGTGTGACGTAATTGCTATCTCCAGAGGAGTAGCTTCAAGCGTCCTGCCGACGGTGATCTCCGCTATGAGCTCCGTAGCCCCGTGGCCGATTATATGTGCGCCCAGAATCTCCCCCGTTCCCTTATCAGAGATTATCTTGACGAACCCCTCCGTCTCCCCCGTGCCGACGGCTTTGCCGGCCGCTCTGAAGGGGAACTTCCCGACGCTGTAATCGAATCCCATTTCCTTCGCCTGCTTTTCCGTCATACCGATCATCGATATTTCGGGCTGGCAGTAAACGCAGCCGGGGATGTTGTCGTAGTGCACCTTGCTCTTGAGCTCTGCCATCTTCTCGACAGCGGCGACGCCTTCCTCGGACGCCTTATGAGCGAGGAGGGGAGGCCCTATGACGTCTCCGATGGCGTAGACGTTATCGCAGGTCGTCATATATGAATCGTCCGTTTTTATAAATCCCCTCTCGTCAAGCTCTATACGCAGGTCGTTGAGACCGATATCGCCCGACTTCTTGTAATAGCTCAAAGACGTAGGCGCATCGTTCGCTACAGGCCTTCTCCCGACCGCGACGAGCACCATCGAGGCGGTCAAGGTGACTTCGCTCTTGTCAGCGAGTTTTTCAAGGACGACGTCCACGCCTTTTTTCTTTTTCTTCATTTCTTTGTATTTAGTCGAAGTGAGCACTTCGATACCGCTCTTCTTGAAACTCCTCTCGAGCTCCCTGGACACCTCTTCGTCAGCCCCCGGGATAAGATGATCCAGCATCTCGACTATGGTCACTTTGCTGCCGAATGAGCTATAAACGTAGGCGAATTCGGCTCCGATATATCCCCCTCCGATAACGATGACCGAATCGGGGACTTCTCTGTGGAATATCGCTTCGTCGCTCGTCATAATCTGCTTCCCGTCGATCTCGAGGCCGGGAAGGGTCATCGGGACTGACCCAGTGGCTATGAGAATCTTGTCGGTGTCGATCTCGATCTGACCTTTTTCCTGTATGACGCCGACTTTATTTTTTGTGATTAATCTGCCGACACCCTTAAAGAGCGCGGCTTTATTTTTCTTCAGGAGGAACTCAACACCCTTCGTAAGCGTATCGGACGCGTTCCGACTCTTGTCTATGACCTTCGAGAAATCGTAAGAAAGTCCTTTATGTTCTATGCCGTACTCACTGGAATGCTTGAAATATTGGTACACTTCGGCGCATTTGAGTATCGATTTCGAGGGTATGCAGCCCCAGTTAAGGCAAACGCCCCCGGCCCTGTCCCTCTCTATCACCGCTACTTTCATTCCGAGCTGCGCCGCGCGTATTGCGGCTATGTATCCCCCGGGCCCCGATCCTATCACTGTTAAGTCGAATTTTTCCATGGCAGGGACTATTATATATTTTATTGATTTAGCGTCAATTCTCCGACCCGCAGCAGGAACCGCACAGACCGCTTATTCATGACCCTGCGGACGTAAAATTCCGGCGTAATTAAGTGTGAGGAGACCCTTCAGGAATCGAGGGGAAGGGGAAATCCCCGTTGTCAGCATTCATTGTATTATTCGGAGACAGAATAGAAAATTCGCGCCGGTACAGGGTGCAAAAGGCGGCAGCGCGGCGGCTAAGATACTGCAGGCACATTCAATATATCCAATCCGTATTCTGAAGGCGGACGATCGCATCGTTAATCGGATCCCTCAATTTAGACTTTTTCTGCAGCGCGAATGAAATAATATTGCTCCGAATAACGATGTTGGTAATATGCACTTTGCCTATCTTATGTTTTTTCAGATAATCCATTACCAGTACTTTATCGGTAATGATCGCTACCGCATCGCCATTGTTTAATGCCCGGAATGCCTCGGACAGTGAACCCTCCGAGACGACATTAACGTCAAGGTTTCGAAGAAATCCTTTTACATCCGTACCGGCAATTATCGCGACCGGCTGATCTTTTAAATCCTCAAGCGCACCTATTTTTGATGAATATCCCGAGTGGGAAAGATTAGAACGCTCGTAATCGTCGCCACGATGATTGAAACAAGGGTAACACTGCAAATCAACATGATGACGGTCATTACCCGTGAAAACGTATCTTTAATCTCGAAGAAATCTCGAAGAAGATATCGACTGCAAATATTGTGCGAAAGCCGTACCAAATTGAATAGGGTATGCCTTTAGAGAACGATTAAGGGAAATTGTTCGGAAAATTACGACGCTCTTTTAACCAAATCAAAAATCTGCAAATTAAAACGATGAGAAATAACACGACCAGTGGAAGTCTGAAAACCACTTTTACAAAATGTATCAATAATTTGTGAAATGACGATTGGATATCTTTGATAATTACATTCGAGGTGGATATAAAATAAGGGATCGTGAAAGAAATATCGTTCATCCGATGATATGTAATGGCAATCGGGCCGATTACTAAATCAAGTTTATTTGCTTTGAGCAGACGTTCTGTATCGAGATAGCCGGACTCAGGGAGGAATGTATATTCATAATGCCAGTTATTAATCCTCGTGACCTCTTCCCAAAGCTCTATCGAAATGCCCTTCGGTTTGCCGTCTTCGGTTATGACAAAGGGATCGAACGGAATCACTCCCACTCGCAAGATTATCGTTGCAGTTTCCGGGAGATACCCGCAGCAAGGTACAGATAAAAACTATGAAAAAGACCAATTTTGAGATGCGGTGAAATATCATATGCTGTCTATATAGATCGATTGTGATTGCCATTCTTTCAAGTTTTCTAGTTAAAGGAAGCTCACGTCAGGAAAAATTTTCTCTCCGCCTCATGCGCCGAGCTTTTCTCGCCTTTCATTGCCGCTTATACATTCATTCCTGTCTTTCCGCTATGCACCCCCCCCCAGGACTATTGCCCTAGCTCTTTACCTAAATATACCCCTTTTGTCCCTATACAAACTCTCCAAGAATTTCATCGGGTTCTGCGCACAAGCGCCCCGGTG
>JBIOKC010000203.1:0-3592 GCA_044451425.1 Thermodesulfobacteriota bacterium | reverse complement strand
GGACTGATAATGGAAGGCTGTGCATACTCTCTCCCGGATTCTCAGAGAAAGAGGTGGAACAAATGGGGGAGCACACCATCATATGACGAAGTATATAGAAAGTCGATGGAAGTCCTTGGGCCCGCTCCTCTCACAAGTCCCGAAGACAGGATTTTCCTTGTAAACAGAGCATGGGGCGATACGCTTAACCCGTTTCATAACGAGATTTACACATATAAGACGTGGTGGTTTATGAGGAGCCCCGAGGCGAAAAACGCCAAGACCTACCTCATCATCCCGAGAGTAAAAATCCCCATACTTTTTTTGCAGGGAGAGAACGACGATATACTTGCAGATTGGGAATGCCAAGAGCTTGCCCGTCTTGCAAATGAGGCAGGAAACGGCTCCGCCGAAGTGGAATATATACCTGCAGCGCAACACGACTGCATGGAAAATCCGGAAGCCGCTGTTAATGCAATTAGCACGTGGATGTATAGTGTATTGAAAAAGAAAAGTGAAAAGTCCCGCCGGTAATACACACATCGATCGAATCCCGGGTAGCCGATAAGTGCACGCCCGATATATATCGTAATTCGACAATACGCATGATCAGATCGTATTTTTCCGGCTGATTGCATCCGTATGTTAATTCCATGATTTGGTTAAGCAAATGACGAAAATTGTAATAATTTGGGAAAAGGTCTGCCGAATTTGATAAAAAGGTAAAGTTTTTAGCTGGTTATGAAATCTATAGTTTATGGCATGGATTTTGCTCTGATCTTATTCATTCAAGATAATTCACAAACATGAAAATTGCTCTTACTTAAGTCGTAGCTGTTACTTCTTTTCAAAAAAGATAGAAGCAGATATGGGAATTGGGAAGATCCTGATGATTAAAAGGCAAGAGATAAATCTAGTAGATTCCGGATCCGCCGGTGCAAAAACCGTCACGCTGAAGTGGAGTGAAATTCTAGAGAGCGCCTTCGAATACTACTACACGGAATATATTCCGGCATGGGCTCTCAGCCAGACCCCACTCAACAATCCGGGAGACAAACTATTCATATCGAAGAAGAGCGGTGACTGGGTGAGCTGGGAAAAGATAGACCCGTCGGAAAGACCCGACATCGCGACTCTGTTCGATCTCCTGCCCGACCTGCCCTACGACGAAAAATACTGGGCAATTATAAAAGAACTGACTGATAAGGGGATAAGAGAACCCGAAGACCATTTTTGGGAGAACATATTCACTTATAGGTCGGCAAAGGAACACTACATAGAAGGCAAAAGATACCGGATCGAATGGGAAGCATAGGCCCTCCCTGCTTTAAAAGTTAACAGATTGCAAGCCGAATTAGCCGAAAAATCTCTAAGCCAAAGGCAATGAATCTTATCCTCTGATCACCCTGACTGAAGGCCGTTTTAGTTTAAAATAGTCCCTCGCGCTTCCCTGATTCACCGAAATCTCAAGGAACCCGGAGCTCCCGATGATTGCCAATAGCCTCCCTTTACCGGCTCCGCTATACGACTTCGAGATGCGGTCTATTCTCGCACGACCGAAGTACACGACGGAGCCTTTATCCAGGAGCTTCCCGGGTATGTTCGTAACCAGATTCCCGAAATGGTCGCTATATATTATCTCGCCCGAAATTTCGTTATCCTCAATTGACGTTTTGTGAATATTTAGCATCTCCGGCGAAGAGACTTCTCTCCCTAGCTTTCGGATCTTTAACCCTGAGGATATATACGCCGCCGCAGGAGCGAATATATCCCTTCCGTGGAACGTATCACTCACGCTTCTAAGCGTATATTTAGGATTAGTGATTTCGATAATCTTTCGCGTTTTATTATTCTCATATATAAGAGAAAATACTCCGTTATCGGGTCCGACGAAAAAATATCCCCCTGCTTCGACCGCGATAGGTTTTCTTTCTCCGCCTACACCGGGGTCGACTACGACGACATGGACTGTGCCTTCGGGAAAGTAAGAGTAGAAAGTCATCAATCTGAAAGCCGCCTCGACTCCGTTATAAGCCTCGATATCGTGAGTGATATCCACTATCTTAGCCGCAGGATTTATTCTGAGGATTACTCCCTTCATAACACCTGTATAATGGTCGCTATGTCCGAAATCGGTAGTCAGCGTAATTAAGTTCTTCAAAGCTGTTTGCCCTTTTTAAAAATAGTGCTAAATTGCTCGATTATTAAAATAACTCAATAAAGCGGAATTAGAAATGAAACTTACTATATTGGGCTCGGGCACATGTGTACTGTATACGAAACGCGGCTCTTCGGGTTACGCCATTGAGACTTCGGGTGTCCGCATGCTTCTCGACTGCGGAAGCGGTACTACATGGAGGCTCGCCGATGCGGGGATAAATTATCTCCTGATCGACCACATCATTTTATCACACCTCCACCCGGATCACACTGGGGACCTTGTGCCGTTCCTCTTTGCCACAAAATACGCCTACGGGCCGCCTTACGGGTCAAAGCGCGAGAAGCCGCTTTCTCTATGGGGCGGCCGGGGATTTATAAAATTTTTTGAAGCGCTGAAAAATGCCTACGATGATTGGATAACACTCGATGAATTATCGGTTCGCGAACTCGGCGAGGGCTTGAATGATTTCGGAGAATTTTCCATAAGCGCAGTGCGTACGCCGCATATAGAAAGCAGCCTCGCCCTGAGAATCGAAGCTGAGGGGAAGATCCTCGTTTACTCGGGCGATACGGACTACTCGGAGGCCCTCGTAGAGTTCTCACGAGATGCGGATGCGCTTTTAATAGAATGCGCGCTTCCGGACGAGGAATCGAAAAGGAGCGGACACCTTACCCCTGGCGAAGTCATTGATATTGCGAACAAATCTGGAGCGAGGAAAATCATCGTTACACACCTTTACCCGTTATGCGATGAAACTAATGTCGTCGACAGGATAAGAAGAAACCTGAGTGCGGAAGTCATAGAGGCGCAGGACCTTCTCGTAGTCGAGATTTAAGACCTAAAGCTCGAACCCGTTATAACGCTGATTGACAATAAACGACCATACTGCTTTAATGACTGAAGGAGGTAATTACCATGGAACTAATGCAAGCTATAGGAAACAGAAGGAGCATAAGATTTTTCAAACCCTGGAAGGACGTCGAGGACTGGAAGATTCAAAGAATTCTCCAGGCCGCAAGATATGCTTCCTGTCAGGGCAACTGCGGATCGACCGAGGCGATAGTCATAGACAAGAAGACCTACCCTGCCGACAGATTCGAGCAGCTCATCGAATGCGCATCGACATTCAACGAAATACAACTGCGGACTGCGCCGATCGTTATAGCGTGGCTCGTGAACATGGATGCCTGGTATAAAGAGCTCGTCGAGTCGTTCGCCGTGCTATTTCCAGCGAGGGCTATAACCGCAGCGCACGGATGGACATATAAGATTCTCACTGAAACTACGTATCCGCGCCTGATGAGCTTCCCGAGAGATAGGGCCGAGGACTTGCTGAGAATAGAAGCGGGACAGGCAATCGCAAATGCTCTCCTGGCCGCAACCGAGCTCGGCCTCGGGTGCTGCCTGCTAGCAACGGGAAGAAAACCCGCCGAATTCCCCAAGGTATTGGGG